>JAMWDC010000038.1 GCA_023819025.1 Candidatus Omnitrophota bacterium
AGCACTGCTGTTCAAGTTCTTTGTCAGGGTCATTTGAATCTGGATCTGATAATCAAGGCTTGAAGAATACCTGTTGAACCCATAATTAATATCGACAAAAGAGCGATTGAAAACTGAAAATCAGAAATATTGTTAAGAACTGCAAAACACATGGCAATGAAGAACATCACCCCACCAACCATTAAATGAGAGTTCATTCGCTGCGGATTCTTCTCAGAATCAATTATTCCAAAAAAGTAGATTTTACTGAATACAAGTACACAGAGAGCAAAGACCGGATCGATTTTTGAAAAGCCTCTTTATAATTTTTACCGACACTCATCACCTCGCCGACCGCTCGCATCTGGGTCCCGAGTCTATCCTGAACACCCTTGAATTTTTCAAAAGCCCAACGGGCAAATTTTACGACCACATAATCTCCGGAGGGCGTGTACTTTTCAAGTGTCCCATCCCGCCAGTACGGAATTTCATCCATGGTCAAACCGCCCGCTAACAGTGATGATACAAACGCAATCGGAAAACCCGTGGCCTTCGAGGCAAGGGCGGAAGAGCGCGACGTCCGGGGATTGATCTCGATGACCACCACTCGGCCGGTCTTGGGATCATGTGCAAATTGAATATTGGTGCCTCCGATCACTTCGATGGCTTCGACGATATCATAAGAATATTTCTGCAGTTTTTGCTGAAGTACCGGATCAATCGTCAACATGGGCGCCGTACAATAAGAATCGCCGGTGTGAATCCCCATGGCGTCCACGTTCTCGATGAAACAAACCGTGATCATTTGATTTTTGGCGTCACGGACCACTTCAAGTTCGAGTTCTTCCCATCCCAAAACCGACTCTTCCACAAGGATTTGATGAACAATGCTGGCGGAAAGTCCACGGGTGGCGACAACTCGCAGCTCTTCCACGTTATAAACCAGTCCGCCGCCAGTCCCCCCAAGGGTATAAGCAGGCCGGATAACCACCGGATAACCCAATTTGTCGGCAACCTTCTCGGCCTCTTCGACCGTGTTGACCGCTTGGCTCTTGGGCATATCGATTCCGAGCCGTTGCATGGTTTCTTTGAACGCCGTCCGATCTTCGCCCCGTTCAATCGCATCCACATTGACACCGATGACTTGAACGCCGAATTTTTTTAAGACCCCGCTTTTGGCCAAAATGGAGGAAAGATTTAACCCCGTCTGTCCGCCCAAATTCGGTAAAAGGGCATCCGGACGTTCAATTTCAATGATCTCAGCCATCCTTTCTGGCGTGAGCGGCTCAATATAGGTCGCATCCGCCATCCCGGGATCCGTCATAATGGTCGCCGGGTTTGAATTGACGAGTACGATTTCATACCCCAAAGACCGAAGTGCCTTACACGCCTGGGTCCCCGAATAATCAAACTCGCAGGCTTGCCCAATAATGATCGGGCCCGAGCCAATGATCATAACCTTCTTAATATCTTGCCGTCTTGGCATAGAAATTCCTTTCGGAAACTGAGCTGGTTGGGGCAAACAATAACTTAGTTGGCTCAAAAAATCAAGCTGTAAAAACGGGGATTAGATCGGATAAAAAGTCTGATGCTTCTCAGAAAGTCGAAGTAAATAAGGCGCCGGACTGAAGCGGTCCGTCTGTTGTTGATCCCGAAAACGTTTCAAATCATCGACGATATTTTTGGCCCCTACAAAATCCGCATAGCGCAGAAGGCCTCCCCGAAAAGGCGGGAATCCTGTTCCCATAATCATTGCGATATCGATGGCGCTCGATTCCTCTACCACCTTTTCCTCAAGGCATCGGGTTGCTTCATTGATCATAATATAGATGAGGCGTTTCAAGATATCATTCCTCGAAGGGCAAACGCCTGACTTCTGAACGGTCATGATGTCGGGATTGGGCTTTTTCTTTTTCCCTTTATAGATATAGAAGCCGCGCTTTGACTTTTTACCCAAAAGCCCTTTCTCTTGAACCGTTTTCATCAGAGACGCACATTTCATTCTTTCGCCGTAGGCCTCGTGCAGAATTTTCGCGACTTTGGCGGCGATATCGATCCCGATAAAATCCAGAAGCTCAAGCGGCCCCATCGGCATGCCAAAATCAGTAGCTACCTGATCAACCGTTGCTGGAGAACATCCTTCTTCCATCAAATAGGCGGCTTCGTTCATATACGGCATGAGAAGCCGGTTTACGAGAAACCCTCGGACATCTTTGACCACAATCACGGTTTTCCCCAGACTCCGTGCGAATTGAATGGTTTTCGCCAACACCTCCTCGGATGTGTGAGGAGTCGGAATAATCTCCACCAGGGGCATTTTGTGTACTGGATTGAAAAAGTGAAGCCCGATTACACGCTCCGGATACCTCGAGACTTCTGCCATTCTCGTTATGGAAAGAGACGATGTGTTCGATGCCAGGATCGTTGAACGATCGGTGATCTGACTTAATTCACCAAACACTTTTTCCTTGACCTTCATGTCTTCAACGACGGCCTCAATAATAATCTGTGAACGACGGAGCGTTTGAGTCGTCAACCCAACCGAGATCAGTCCCATCTTAAAATCAAGCTCCTGCCGTTTTAGTTTTTTCTTCTTAAGCGCACTGTCATAAATGGTTCGCGCTTCCTTAAGGGCACTCCCTAAGGCCTGGGGCTGGATATCTTTGATTCGTACCGGTATCCCTTTATCGCTTACGAGCTGCGCGATTCCTCCCCCCATCACACCTGCTCCGATAACTCCACACTGTTTGATCTCAAGGGGTGGAACATGGGTTTTCGTCCGAGGAAATTTCTTGTACTGTTCATTGGCAAGAAAAAGTTTGATGAGATTCTTTGAAATATCTGTAACGGCTAATTCGGCAAATGCTTCACTCTCGAGCCTGAAACCGCAGACGGCCTCTCGGCCATAAGTCTTCTGGATCACCTCCAAGGCCTTCATGGGTGCGGGATAAAAACCTTTAGTTAACCTAAGTATGCCCTTTTTTGCCTGCCGGTAAACTAAGAACCGGCCCAACGGCGTCTTTTCAAGAAACCAACTGGAAGATCTACCCTTGCTTCGCGTCAACTGCCGGTTAACGATTTCCTTTGTAAACTGAATACTATTTTTCAATAAAACCTTTTCCGGGAACAGGCGGTCCACCATCCCCAACTTCAAGGCTTCTTGGGCCGACACGACACGCCCCGCCAAAATTACAGATAATGCCTTCATCGGACCAATGAGCCGGGGTAGCCTTTGAGTTCCTCCAAAACCGGGGATGACCCCCAAGTTGACTTCCGGTAACCCGATTTTGACTTTCTCGGAAGATGAAGCCACACGCCATTTGCAGGCCAGCGTTAATTCATAGCCTCCCCCTAAACACGCGCCGTTGATGACGGCGAGCGTCGGGATCTCTAGATCCTCGATCATCTTCAAGACTACTTTGCCCTGTTCAGCCTTTTCCAAGGCATCCGTGGTGGATGAAATCTTTTCGATTTCCCGGATATCCGCACCAGCGATAAAAATCCGATCCTTCGCACTTGTAATGACTATAGCTTTGAGATCATGCCGAGAACCAATCTCGGCCAAAAGATGCTTCAGTTCCAAAAGATTTTGCGAATTCAACACATTGACATCCGCATCGGGTTGATCGAATTCGAGGATTGCAATGCCCCCTTCCTCTTTCATGCGCCACGCCTTCGTCATCATTCCCTCTCCAGAATAATAGCCCCGCCTTGCCCACCGCCCACGCACAATGAGACAAGACCGCGCTTCAGTGATCGTCTTTTCATCTCGTTAAGACAAGTTAAAATAAGCCGTGCCCCGCTCGTTCCCACCGGATGACCGATTGCGATCGCACCGCCGTTGACATTGAGGATATCCAGATTGATCAGACCTAGATTTGATGCGCTGGAGAAATACCGTTTGGCGAATTCCTGGGATCCCAAAGCTTCCAAGCATGCCAGGACCTGTACGGCAAAGGCCTCGTTGATCTCGACCAATTCCATGTCCTTAAGAGCCAATGATGACTGGCGCAATACCTTTTCAATCGCGAACACAGGCCCTAATCCCATTCGGCTCGGATCCAGTCCTACATATGCATAGTGTTCAATGGAACCCAAGATTTTATAGCCTAAAGATTTTGCTTTTTCTGCGTCCATCAAAAGAAGGACGCAAGCCCCGTCCGTGATTTGGGAAGAATTACCAGCTGTCACTGTACCCGTATACCGGTCAAAGACCGGCCTCAACTTGGCGAGGGTCTCCATCGATTGATTTTCCCTAGGACCATTGTCGTCCTGAACAACGATTTCATAATCTGGGGGAATACGCACGGGGACAATTTCCTCCCGTAGTTTTTCCCTAGCAGCAATCGCTCGCTGGTGGCTGCGTAAAGCAAAGGCATCCTGATCCATGCGGGAGATCCCAAACTCTTTTGCTAAAACCTCGGCGGTTTGACCCATATTGAGGCCACACGTAGGATCCGTGAGTGCCAGTTGTAAGGCGGAGATGGGTTTTAAATGCTGGAATCGTATTTGAAAAAGAATGCTCAGTTTTTCAAAAAATGTTTTCGCCTTAGCAAGTTTCATCAGAAGAACTGCCATGTCCTTCCCGAACAGAAACGGCGCGTTGGACATGGATTCCGTTCCACCTGCAATCACAATCTGATCCAAGCCCAACCGGATCTTCTCCACTGCACTTGTAACCGATTCGAAGCTCGAGGCACAATTCCGATTGACGGTATAGGCCGGCTTATCCTTGGGGATGCCCCCGTAAATGCTAATTACCCTTGCGACATTTGCCGCATCCACGGGCTCTCCGACACATCCGAAAATAACCTCATCCACCGTCGCGGCATCCAAATCGGTTCTTTGCAGAAGCTCATTGACACATAGGGCCCCCAACTGGTGGGCCGACAGCCGATCAAAAAGAGTCCATGATTTAACAAACGGCGTCCTGATCCCGTCTATCACCGCAACTTTTTTCATCTTCACCACTCCTTTGAAGGTCACAAAATCTTTTTATGAGTTCGGCTTTTACTTGCAATCTCTGAATCAAAAATCGATCCCTTTCTCAGGGGATCAGGATCTGCGAACAGGGATCATGACCGTAAGTGGATCTTGCGGCGTAAGCATGCCCGACGGTTTCTGAAAAATCTATTCCGAAAATTCGGCGGTCCACAAATTTTCGGTGAGAGGGGAAAAAGACCGGAAATGCCGCAATATGATTTCGAAGATACATTAATAATCGTCGGGCGTATCGTCTGGTTCTTGTAACCGAGCTTCGATTCTTTTGAACGCTTTAAAAATGCGTTTTTTATCTTCATCCGTAGGAAGAATACTTCCCACTTCAATCTTTTCGAGATAACCCGAAGGGAGACCTGATTCTGCCGCCAATTCGATGATAGTCACCCGATGTTTTTCTAAAAGCGCTCGCAATTTCATCATTTGAGGCCAAGGCTCCCTGCCACCCTGCGCACGGAATGAAAAACGAAATTTATCCTCCCTTTCTCTGTCGACTGCACCTACTGTTACGATTTGGTAATATTAAGCTTCTTTCTTTTTAACCACGGCGGCAATGATGGAACGGATGATTAAATAAATCGGATAAAGCAGAACGATCAATGCCCCCCCTAAAACAAAGAGTTTCAAACTCAGGCTATCATCTTTGATCATAAAAGCGGCCACAATTGGACTACAACTAATGATGGCCACCACAAAAAAAATGATTTGTTCCTGAATCAACTGTTTCTTTTTTTCTTCCTCAAGTCTTTCTCGTTTTCTTGTCAATTCATCAATGGTGCTCTGACGAGCTGATCCATAACCAATTTTACTTTTTTCCTCAGCCATAACTTTCTCCTTTCCACCTCATGCCATCGTAATCCCAAGGATTCGAATTCTTCAAGATTATCGACCGAAACGTTGCTACATTTTATAGTGTAACATCGTTTTAACCGGCTACAAGATTTCGGGCCTGAAATTGCGGCGAGCAAAAAAATTTTAGGGGGTTTGTCTTGTCTAGACTGTGCTAGCTTTTACCGCTGGCTTTTTGTCGCAATTAGCATCCAAGCCTTGGGCCGGAACAAAATCCGAGGTGGAATCGTTAGCCAATACACCACATCATGAATGCAAGGATGGGACTGAATCCATTGAGCAAGTCGTAATTTTAAACTTAAAGAACTTTTTTTCATTCTCTTCCGCGTCACATAATCATCGATAAAAGAAAAAAAATGGAGGCGAACATCTTCAAAACCTCCCCGCCGAGCGCCCTTTTTCCATTCGGAAAGGGTGTAAGCATTTTCATTAAAACCCTCCTGAATGGCATGTTGCAACGCCTTTCCTGATTTTGTTTCGAAAACTCCGAATGCACACTCATGGAGGGCTACCGCCCGGCCACCGGGACGGAGGAGCCGGTAAAATTCGGAAAAAAGTCTTTCGAGATTTTTGCAGTGATGAATGGCGGAATGGGAAAAAATCAAATCACAACATTCATTCTTAAAAGGGAGTTTGTTCATATCGGCCATCACACGTTCAAAATAGCTGCCGTCCTCTTCAATATAGAGATTGCTTGCCAACAAATAATTGGTAATATCCACAGCGATCACTTCGCAACCGCGTTGGGCAAACCGCCAAGATCCCCAACCGAAACTGGCCCCCACCTCAAGCACTCTTTCTTTGCCCGTCAGCTGAAGAGATTCGAGCGTTTTAAAAAACCTCTCGGCATTCCCTGCCTGGTTGCTAAAACTCCCCCCGGATTTAAAAAAGCGGCTTCCATTACCGGCGGGCAGCGATAAAAAAAGACCCCGGAATCGATCGATGGTTTCCTGATTAATCAGGTACTTTTCACCCGATTCTGTCACCAGATACCCCAAGGATTCAGCATGTTCCTTTTCTAGACTGATTTCTTCCGGCAGGGCATCCCCTAGAACGTTCAAAATGCCGCTGGAAATATCGCATATCCGATGACAACTCCTGCAACGTAATTTCCCTTCACGGACTTCTTCGTGATTTTCATGAAGGATTTCCAAATCCCAATCCGAAGCAGAGCATTGAATACACCGAAGGATATCAAGAATCTTCTTTCTCATCGGGGTCACTCTCGGTTATGTCGAACCAGAGAAAAATTGACGGCCATCGCAAACCGTAGGCCCAACGAACCGACGCCCTAAGTACCATCACTGAATAACGAGACGGCGATGCTTTGACGGCTTTGAACCCGATTCGTTAGGATGTTAGAGAATGTCCCTTTGGGAAAATATTGCGGTTGAGTATATTTTCATGTCACGCCGCTCTTGAATATCGACGGTTCAATGGCTTGGAGAATTTAATCCTCGTGAATAATCCGCTCAATACCTTTCAGACTGACTTGGATTCGTACCGAAGGGCTTTGTTTGGCAGATCCAGGGCGGGTGGTGCGAATTAAAAGTTCTACAACGCCGTTTTCAGTAAGCCAGTTTTTAAGATCAATGGCCGGCTCTTGCGCCTTCAGGGTCGTTAGTTTTTTTATGCCTTCGCCATTCTTTTGAAAAACATCGGCATTGTAGACCGACCCTTGCCCTGGCTGAAAACCGTATTCGATGGCGAGGTCGTTGAATGAGAGAATGTTGCCTTTAAGATCAAAGGCATCTAGCGGATTCGCTTGATCAAACCAATATTTCGCAATCAGATGACGACGTTCCTTCAGGGCATCTACCAAATAGGCCGAATCTTTCGGATCGGTCAGTTTCCCGGCTCCGACCATGGCCTTGATGTCTTCATCCGAGAAAGCCATGATAATTTTCGCAGCCCAAAATCCGTCGGCTCTCGTAAGATCTTTTAGCGGATGATGGGGAAGC
Source organism: Candidatus Omnitrophota bacterium (assembly GCA_023819025.1). Taxonomy (GTDB): domain Bacteria; phylum Omnitrophota; class Omnitrophia; order Omnitrophales; family Aquincolibacteriaceae; genus JAMWDC01. The sequence goes on from JAMWDC010000038.1 coordinate 7,788, forward strand.
TGGACCTTGAACCGGCCGGGATCAAAGTAGCGATTGTCAAAATAACCAACCGCGGGTGGTTGGGGCACCTTCTCACCCACTTCCCGCCAGCGTTTCTGCCACGGTTTTTCCCACCACCCCAAGGTCAAGAAAGCCTTGATGGCCTCTCCGTAGTCCAACAAATATTCGTGGGTGGTCATGGGGGGCTTTCCGTCACTGGTCCCCGCACCAAGTGAGGTGTTGAAATCAATAAGATAATGCCGCAGGACCGAGTTCCCGTTTTCATCTACTTCTAACATATCCAACGTGTTGCTCTCGCGAATATCATAATTACTGATCCAGGAAGAAAAAACCTGCAATGCCCGAATCTCCCGGCGATTCCGGTGATCCACGCGATCGTTGGGATCATTTTTCCGCCGGCCGTAAAAGCTAAAGCTTCCCTTGTTGACGCCATTCAAGATTTTACTGGCGCTAGCGCGGTACCGGCCCTCGGAATCCTGAGGAATAAAGAGTAGGTACTCTTCAAGCTTCTCTGGAGTCAGTTTCCTTCGAAAACCGGAATCATCAACAATCGTCGCGTTTTCGCCGATCACGAGCTTGGAGGCGTCAAACACGATAATGTCGTATTGAGGGACATTGTAACCAATCGCGTGGTAAAAACGGCTTCCGATGACCTCGCTTGATGTGGCTTGCTCGATATAATCCACGGGGTCAAATTTCAATAAATATTTATCCCCTCGGCGATCCAAAACAAAAAAGCCGGGATGGACACCTTCAAATTTCCCGTCGACGATCGTCAAATTTGCCCCGAGATCCGGACCCGGTGTTTCACGGTGGCCGCTTTCGAGCTCGGCTAACGAAAGTTTCTTCCTGCCATGACGGTTCGTGAAAAAGGTCGAGTCGGGGACTTCGTCATAGCAGTTCACATTCTGCGCCCGAACTTTCTTCATGAAAAGGGCACGGCATAAATAATCCAGATTGAGATAATGGGTGAATTCATAATAAATGTTTTGATCAAAGATGTCTTTGTACAGACCGCTTTGATTCTTTTTAAATTCCACAGTTTCTTCTGCCCAAGCCCCGAACGGCAGCACGGTCAAAAAGCACGTCACAAGAATCCAAAAAAGGCCATTAAAACGGCGCACCGGTCTTAACATAAAGATTGGTTCCCTCATCCCCATGAGCAACTACAGCAGTTAATAAAACCACATTGGCCAAGCTTACACGAAAGCCCAAACCATACGATTCGCGGAAATCCTTGAACTGAAAATCGCTAAACTCTCCGAAGACCTGACCTTCATCCCAAAAAACGATACTGTCCAACTTAAAATCCCTGTATTCCCATATGGTATACCGGTATTCGAGATTCATGAGGGCCGAAGATTCGTCAAAGAACCGGTTGAAATCAAAACCCCGCAGGGTCCGACTCAAACGCGGATAGGCACCGTATCCGCCGAGTTTGGCCATCTGATGGAACGGCACATAGCGGTCCCCGATTTCATCATTGTGTTCACCATAAAGCCGGAAAGCCAGCACGCGACGATCGGCCCCCAAACGTAGGAATCGGCTCATCTCGGCTTCGTATTTAAAATACCGAGCCTTGGAATTATCCACCCCTTCATAGTAACTCCACACAAATTTTGCCAGACCACCTTTCGTGGAATTCTCACTCCGATTACGGGTATCGCGTTGAAGTTCCAGTTTCAAGTCAATCAGTTCATCGCCGGCAAGGCCCGAGATCGTTTGGGGGCGGAAAACCGTATCGATAATCCCGCGTCCGCCATCTTCTCCGTTGGTGATATTGACATTATGATAACCGAATTTTGCATCTGCCGACAACGAAGGCCCCCAATTGTACCCAAACAGTGTCTCCAGGTCCGTGCTCTCCATCCGATAGGAAGTTCCTTCGCCGGCACTCGTATCAGGACCAATCCCGTAAAAATGTTCTTCGGGACGATTGCTGTATTTAAAATTCCCGATCGTACGAAAACCGGTTTCGCCGATACGTTGCAAGCCTAATTCCGAACCGACTTCCATATTCACATCGTTAGTCCACTGATACCAACCCCGCGTGGTGAGATCCGGATAGTGTTCCCTGAGACGTGTCAAACGGACAAAGTCAACCTCCAAGCCACCGCCTAAACCTCCCAAAGAGACAATGGTCCCACTCGGCTTAATGCCTTGCTCCTGGATCTTGTCATAAATCCATTCCACCTTTTTTTCGAGATAGTGCTTTTCGATATAAAGGAGGGTCTGGTCCACCGGCCATTTCACCAGTTCAAATGGATAAACCAGAAAATGCGAAGCGATCTTTTTTGCCGTCGACGATTCCGGATTTTCTTCCAAGAGAGCTGCATAGCGGTCATAGGTGAGATCCTGAGCCCAAGCGACGACTCCCGCGCCGAGGCAAAAAATGATACTCCCGATTGCGACTTTCAGAAGTTTTAGATGAAAATTCATAGCCTTAGTATTTGAGGTAAACGGTAGTTTGAAATTAATTTCGACCGTTTGAGTTATGAACTTAACTACCGAGTTTTGCCGCCGGACCGGATACGGCTTTCTTCTCTTCTACCTTGAGGATCTCTTTGAACTGTTCGGCTTCCTCCGCGGCAGCTCTGGCCTTTTCGGCCAACCGTGCCTCCTCGGCTAATCGAGCCTCTTCGCCCTTCTTGGCTTCTTCCGCACGTCTAGCTTGCTCAGCCAACCGGGCCTCTTCCGCCTTCCTGAGCTTCGCCTGATATTCCCTCACACCCTGTTCAAGCAACTGCAATTCATTGTAAAACACCGTCCGCGTCGGATAAAATTCCGTCGAACTCACACGCATCTGATACGCCTGACCAGATCGTCTTGATCCCGAGGCAATCCGATCGATAAAATCCTCGGCCGTTCGAACCTCCCGTTTGGAGCGGTAATATTTCCACCGCAAATGCAAAACGGCCCGCTGATTACTATACTCGGACTTGTTGCGAATGAAAGTATAGGATGATTTTTGTAAACGTTCAAGAAGATAACCGATGCGGGCCTGTTCGTAAGCTTCCGTCCCGGGGATTGCGGCCATTAGTTTTTGAAACGATCTCATTTGCTCAAAATCCGGCCGCGGACCGAAGAAGACAGAAGGAGGGACTACTTGCCTTGGAGATGAAACGCACCCTGTGAACACAACACCACCCACCAGAAACCATACACGCACTCGCATTTGATTTGAATATTACAAAAC
>JAMWDC010000039.1:0-5513 GCA_023819025.1 Candidatus Omnitrophota bacterium
GTTTGTCGAAAACATGCACTACCTGAATAAAAGGTAATTTCCAGTGAAGTCCCGACGTTTGAATGGGCGCCCCAACAGGTTCCCCGAACTGGGTAATCACAACCTGTTCGGTTTCGTCCACCAGATAAGCACTATTCAAAATCACAATCCCTAACAGTGAAACAAAAATAAGGCCAAAGGCAAAGGTCCTCTCTTTCATGACGCCTGCCCCCCTTTCTCGGAATTCAGATCCAGTAACGGTAGGATCCCCTTTTGGGATTCGTCGATAATTAATTTATCTTTAAACTGGGGATAAACCTTATGGGCCATTTCCAAATAAAGCCGCTGTCGGGTTACAAGCGGCGCTTTTTGGTAGGCCTCCCAGGTCAGCAAAAATCTCTGAGCATCCCCTTTAGCTTTATTGATCCTTTCCAGGGCGTAACCTTCGGCCTCCCGGATCACTTGCTCGGCTTGCCCCTTAGCCTTAGGAATGACACGGTTATATTCCTCCCAGGCCTGATTGATAACCTTTTCTTTCTCCTGTCTGGCTTCGTTGACCTCGTTAAACGACGGCTTCACTTCATTGGGCGGATTCACATCCTGCAAAATGATATTACGGATTTCAATGCCGGCGCCGTAATCATCCAAGAGATCCTGAAGCTTCCCGGCCGCTTCGGCTTGGATCTCCATACGGCCGGCGGTCAAGACCTCATTGATTGTCCGGTCGCCCACCACAAGCCTCATGACCGCTTCCGACATATTGCGGATTGTCTCGCGAGGATCCCGGACCCGGAATAAGTATTTGACGGGATCCTTGATGCGGTACTGAACGCTCCATTCCACCACAGCCATATTAAGATCCCCAGTAAGCATCAACGATTCTTCGAGAAACGGATCACCGCCGGATTGGACCTGTCCACCCACCCGTCTGCTTCGAGCATAGTCCTCACTTGAAACATAGAATGTCCGGCTTCCGGATGAAACAGTCCGAAATCCGAATTCCTCTTTAAACCAAAGTGTCACCTTTACCTTTTTCACAGTCTCGATTCCGAAGGGAAGTTTCATCCTTAAGCCCGGATCGGTCGTCCGCACGTATTTACCAAACCGCTGGATGACACCGACTTCGTCGGGATCAACTTGATAAAAAATGGATCCCATGGCTGAAAATAACAAGATCAGCAGAAACACAGGAATGATCCACGGACCCCATTTTATCTGGGGCAGTCGCGGCAAACCTTCATCCGAAGGCAGATTCATTTCCATAACGTTCTCCTTGTGTTAACGGTGATGATAAAAAACCATTCCGGTTGCAAGTTTGGGATAAAAATAAGTACTCTTCTGGGGCATCAGCTCACCCGCATCTCCCATATCCCGAAGAATCTCAATCCGCGGACTCCTTAACATGAAACCAGCGACGGCCTTGTTGTCCCGAACCGATGAAAGAATCTCTTTGTAATTTTGGGTAAACTGAAGGGTGGATTCCCATTGATGATCCGGCAAATTCCAAAGGGAGGCCAGAATAAAATGGCCCAGGACATTGACCTCTACCTGATACCATATGTCCGGCTTTCCGCCGGGCATTTTTCGTTTTAACACTTCCAGATTCTTTAACGTCAACAGAAATTCGCCTTCGCTTAGAATGAGGCCAAATTCCATTTGACCCGTAACACTTTCCTTCAAATGGCCTGCTAATCGTTCCGGCGCCAGCGGTTCGATTTTGAAAAAGGGACGGAGGGATTCCAGCGCACGGCCCGGATCAAACCCCGGAAAAGGACGGACGATCCGGTGAGTCGGATGGACCACAAGACCCGGATCATGAAATTCGACAAGAGCCGTCAAAACAAAATCCGAGGGCAGTAAAGAATCGGCGGAGATTCCCAATCTGCACCTTTGAGCCTGCGCATAATTTAAGGCGGTTTGATACCTGTGGTGGCCATCGGCAATGTAAATTTTCGAAGCACTCAATCCTTGATGAAGACTTTCGATCACCTTGGAATCCTGAATGGCCCAGAGGGCGTGCCGGACATCCATTTCATCCGGGACGTCAAAAATCGGGTCAGTCTTCGCAATCCTGGAAAGCTCGGAGGTCACGGCTCCCCGAGGATCCTCATAAAGTCCGAAGACGGGTGAAAAATTTGTTTGGGCCGTTTCGAGTAATTGACTCCGATCCTGGATCGGCCTAGAAAGCGTCCTTTCGTGAGGGACAACAATCCCTTTATCCAAAGGCTCCAACCTCAAGATCCCCAGCAATGCCAGACGGTTCTTGATCTGGCCGCCGCCGAGATCCTTGAAGACCTGGCGATAAAGATAAAAACACGATTTTGTATCTTGGATCAGAATATTTTGTCGGCGCCATTCATTGAAAAAATCGCGAGCGCGCGTATAGCGGTTATGCTGTTCGTTATCGCCGGATTCTTCCCGATTGAGAATCAAACGGATGCAGTTGTATGGAGACCGGTTATAAAGATCATCCTGCCCTTTCGGGGAAATAATATCGTAAGGCGGGGCAAGGACCTCACCCAGACGAACTTTCTCGGGATTGTACCGCCAGGCCTGGAAGGATTGGAAGTTAACCATCGTTTTAGTCGCAGTCAAGATCGTTTGCAAGGACATGTCGTGCGGCATCTTAACACAAGAGTTTTTCTTTGACAAGGCGCCTACGGCCATACTAAGATTGAATTCCTATGCCATTCCCGAGTACAAAGATTCATCACGCGATACGTTACTTCTTGCTGCTGGCCGTTTTCAGTCTGATCAGTTACCTGTTTGATTTATACCCGGATATCGGGCTGGTGCTGATCGGCCCATCGATTTATATCAGTTATTGGCTCAAAACCATCCTTCTTCGCTTTATCGGTTCGTTGATCGGTGGTATTTCGAATTTGGTTTATTTAATCCCGACCACGTTGATCTACTTCGGTTGCACCGGATTCCTGCTCAAGGAACTGTGGAATGAACGGGGGGCGGTGCGTTTTTTAAGCGTCTTCGCGTTGCTGGCTTTCCTGATTTACGTCCACTTTCTGGCCTGGAAAAATCTCACTGATTATTTCATCGCGAACGCTTAGCTTTTCGTGAGATTCCAAGATTTGTCCGATGGACTTCTCGGATTTTCTTACCGAACGGTCGCACCGTCAGGAATAGGACGTTCCGGGACAATCAGTGTCAGATGATCTTCCAGAGACGCGGCCAAAAGCATTCCTTGAGACTCCACACCTCGAATGACTACGGGTTCTAAATTATCCAGGAGAACGATTTTTTTACCCCGGAGTTCGTCTTCTCGATAGTACGGACGGATGCCAGCCACAATCGTTTTTCGAATCTCCCCCGCCTTCACAACCAAAACATATAACCGATCCGCGTTGGGATGATTTGTTACCGACTCAATTTCGGCAATTTTTAATTCCAGTTTTTTAAAATCTTCCATCGAAATCATAAAAAAATCCTTTCCTTTTAAGGGGTGTACCAGTTGAAAAATGTTTATTCTGTAAACTTGCCGAACACCGGGCTCCGTGGGAAGCTATCGCTCTGCGGACCTCGGATCCTTCAAACGGCCTTTCTCATGCTCGTTACGCAGGGGCTCCGTGCCCTTCCGGAGCGGTTCAGGAAAACATCCTAAAATCTCAGCCTGATTTTTTTTCTATTCTATCACAAAGAGGTCTCCACGAATCCGCATGTCTCTGTCAAAAAGGAAGCCAGACATGCCAAGATGGGGCGGATTCTCGGGCAAATAAAGATTTGAAATCTAACAAGTTGTCAATATTATCGGACGTTCTGTTTATAACTCATTTTAAAACAATAAGTTAAGGAGATAAGTTTTTTATTTGATTTTATCGGTTTTCATGCACTATAATGTCGCAATATTGGTATCATAAACGGCCTGGTCGCACGCCGACGGGGCTTAATTCATCATTAAGGAGATTGAAAACATGGGTAAAATTAGGATTGCCATCGTGGGTGCTGGAAATTGTGCTGCTTCCCTGATCCAAGGGATTGAATATTATCGTGCCCAAGTCAATGGGAAAAAGAAACAGGAAGAACACTTAGGATTAATGAATTATGATCTCGGCGGCTACCTGCCTGAAGATATTGAAGTCGTCGCCGCATTTGATATCGATAAAAGAAAAGTCGGGCAACGTTTAGACGTTGCACTCAATGCAAAGCCCAATTGCGTCCTTCCCCTCTTTACCAACCTTCCCAAAAGCAAAGTTAAAGTCGAAATGAGTCCTGTGTTGGACGGCTTTTCAGAACACATGAAGGATTATCCCCAAGATCGAACCTTTGTGGTCGCAGACCGAAAACCCGCAAACGTGGAGAAGGTGTTAAAAACTAGTGGTGCTGAAATTCTATTAAATTACCTCCCGGTTGGAAGCCAAAAAGCCACGGAGTATTATTCCGAACTGTGTCTGAGAACCGGCATCAGCTTGATCAACTGCATGCCTGTATTCATTGTCTCCGATCCTCAATGGGCCCGACGCTTTGAGGAAAAAAGGATTCCAATTATCGGGGATGACATCAAGGCCCAAATCGGCGCCACCATCGTCCACCGCACCCTGGCCAAACTTTTCAATGATCGGGGAGTCAAAGTCGATCGGACCTACCAGCTCAATACCGGTGGCAACACGGATTTCCTGAACATGCTTAACCGCAACCGCCTTGCATCCAAAAAAATATCAAAAACCGCCGCCGTTCAAAGTCAGCTGGATGTCCCCCTGGAAGAAGACAATATTCACATCGGACCGTCGGATTATGTACCGTGGCAGAACGACAACAAGGTCTGTTATCTTAGGATGGAAGGCCGGGGATTCGCGGGTTTTCCGATGAATTTGGAATTGCGTCTCTCAGTTGAAGATTCTCCCAATAGCGCCGGGTGCGCCATTGATGCGATCCGTTGTTGTAAGCTCGCCCGCGAAAGGAAAATTGGGGGACCATTAATTTCCATCTCGGCCTATACCATGAAACATCCCCCAAAACAGATTCCCGATACCGAAGCGCGGGATCTTGTTAAAAAATTTATCCAAGGCACGTGCCCCCGATAAATTCCAGGTTTCTTATCTCTATCCCCTTAGAACGGCAACAACCAGCAACAGCAACAATTTCTCCGTTAATATTTTCAATCTATAGCCGATAATACTAGAGGTGAATGATTTCCAAGGGCATTAGGTTAGATGGTGCGTTCAACAATCCCATCCCTAACAACCTAAGGCACTAATACTCAAATGCTAAAAAAAGTCCTTTATCCCAAGGTTGAAAAAACCCTTAACGCCATTGCTGAAAAACTTAAATCTAAACACATTACTCCAACGCAGCTGACTTTTTTCGGCCTTGGCCTTGCTTTAATCACAGGCTGGATTTACGCAACGGGAAATTTTATATTGGGCGGCATCTTTCTCATTTTGTCCGGGGCCAGCGACTTGTTGGACGGTCCTTTAGCCCGTATCTCGGGACGCGCCTCTAAATTCGGGGCTTTCTTTGACTTCACCATTGACCGGTACTCTGATTTTTTGATCTATAGCGGATTGGCTTTCTTTTTCGCA
>JAMWDC010000039.1:5523-10946 GCA_023819025.1 Candidatus Omnitrophota bacterium
CAAAATATTACCGCATCGATTGCTTTATCCTCGTAATGGGGGCACTTGTGGGTTCTTTTGTCACAAGCTATGCCAAAGCCCGGGCAGAAAATTTCATTGAAAGCTGCCAAATCGGCATGTTTGAGAGGGCCGAACGGGTTATCCTTCTCTCCATTGGATCGATTATCCCGGTAACGTTTCTGGTTGTTATCTGGATCCTTTTTATCGGTACAAACTTCACGGCCATCCAGCGAATTCTTCATACCCACAAGGCCCTTTCCACAAATCAAGGCTAAACGATCTCCAATGGTCTTTATCCTGTGAGAAAACAAAAGGGGAATCCAAAACGGGCGAAAACGTATTTTTATCGTCTTCGAGAACTCGATGAAAAAAGGCCGCAAAAGATGGGGTATCCAATTTGTGTTCGGGGCGTTTTTAAGCCTCCTCCCCTTGCCCTTGCGGGCTGATACCCTCCCGACCTATGCAGCCGATTCTCTCATCAAAACGATTGAGACTAGATATCTTCCGTGGATTGCCTTTGAAGCGGATTTAATGCTTCAGTTTTCCACTCCCGAAGGGAAATCCGGCATTTGCCGCGGTGAACTCCTATACCATCGTCTCGATGAAAAAATCCTCCTGAAATGCTTCAACGCCAAGGGGAAACTGCTTTTTGTTTTTAAAACCAACGACCGGCAATTTGAACTGTATCTTCCGGGCCGGCAGGCCTTGTTCCACGGTGATATCTTTGACCTTGCCGACTCTCCGGACATCGACTTTCATCTCAACCCCCTAGACCTGTACCGCGCCCTTAAACCCTTGGCAGTCCCCTATGAGGGAACGGAGATCGAACGGTGGGGTCGTGATATCCTCCGACTGAAAATCCATAGTGAAAAGGGAAGAGAAAAATCCTATCTTTCCAGAGAACTCATCATGAACACTCAGGGAGATGTCTCCCTTGAGACCTACTATTCCTTCAAGGGCGAACCTATCTTAGTAATTCGGCGTTTGGAATACCGCCAAATCAAGATTCCTGACGCCGCCATGCGAAACAAAATCACATTCCCATATCGGATTGAGATCGAATCGTCTTCGGCGAAGAAGGAAACAAAACTTCTAATCCAGCAACTGCGTTTTCCTGATGTATTCACGGAAGAGGAATGGTTGTATCCGGTTGCCCCCGGCACGGAAGTGATTGCCCTCGAACCGACCTATCAATAAAAATTTCCGCACCGGCAATAAAACGCCGCTATGCGGGTTCCTGCTGCGTAATGCAATGGATCGCTCCTTGACCCGTAATCAAATGGCGACACGATAGGCAGAGGACAATGCGGTCTGGGAAATGTTCGCGTAAAATTCTGAAAGCTCGGTCATCATGGGGATGGCCAAAAACAGGCAGAAGAACAACCTTATTTCCGACATAAAAGTTTGCGTAGCTTGCCGGAAATCTCTGACCCTTTTCGACGACCCTGCCCGGCATGGGAAGTGGGACTAAATTCCACCGTTTTCCCGCACGATCTTTCGACCGGACCAGGCAATCCCAATTAATTTTCAAAGAGTCATAATTCTCATCTGAAGAATTGTCTTCGGCGGCAACAAGAATCGTATCCGCACTGACAAAACGGGCCAGATTGTCGATGTGGCCGTTCGTATCATCCCCAACGATCCCTTCTTTGAGCCAGACAAAATGCGACACGCCCAAATAATCTTTTAAATGGTGCTCCATCGTCTGGAGGTAAATCCCAGGATTCCGGTTTTCGTTCAAAAGGCACTGTTCATTAGCAAGGCAGACCCCCTCACCATTGACTTCAATGGCACCCCCTTCCAGAACCAAATCGGCATGAAAACACGGGTAAGGAATAATCGATGCGGCCTCTCGGAAAACTTCATTGTCCGCAAGAAGTGTTTTATATTTCAGACCCCAGGCATTAAATCTCCACTTGCACCATGCCTTTTGGCCGGAATCCTTTTTCAAGAAAATCGGACCGTAATCGCGGATCCAAACGTCCTGAGTCAGGACCGGATGGAGTACAAGATTTTTTGTGGCAAGACCGGCTGCGCGGATAAATTTCAAAATCTCTTCTTTTTGGTCCGGGGGGACAAGGAGATAAACTTTCTCTCCGTCAAGCAGGGCCTCCATGATCTCCAGATAAAGATGCCGGATTTTATCCAAACGCCTTCCGGGCCACATGGCTTCATGATGCGGCCACGCCAGCCAGGTGGCTTCATGGCGTACCCATTCTGCCGGCATGCGATAGCCAAGATGGGCCGGCGTATTCTGCGGCCCGGCTTGAGACGATCCGATGTTGCCTGAAGTCACGGCAAGACAACCCTAAGGTTTAGAAATGGGTTTGGTGATTGTATCCTTCGCCCAACGCGTGACTTGGGACCACCAACCTTCCTGGATGCGGGAAACTGGACCTTGCCCCTTTTGATCCAGAAACCTTTTGGTAATATCCCCGTAGGCGTCAATCCGCCGATCGCGCAAGAACGGCCAATTTTGGCGGACCTCCTCAATCTTGCCGAGATCACAAACGGCCAGAACATTCTCCTCGCCTCGATCGCCCGCCTGTGCGACAATCGCCCCAAAAGGATCTGCCATAAAAGAATTCCCCCAAAAGATAAGATCCCCTTCCTGTCCCACCCGGTTGCAAACAGCCACAAACACTTCGTTCGCTACGGCATGCCCCCGCTGAACGATCTCCCAACCCATCCGCTGGGTATTTCGAACCTCAGGGAGTTCCTTCTGATGCCATCCGATTGCAGCCGGATAAAAAAGGATCTCGGCACCTCCTAAGGCACTGATCCGGGCGGCTTCGGGAAACCACTGGTCCCAACAAATAAGAACACCGATCCGCGCATAACGGGTTGGACAAACGGTAAAACCCAAATCGCCCGGGGTAAAATAAAATTTCTCGTAAAAACGGGGATCGTCGGGGATGTGCATTTTACGGTAGGTGCCGGCAATCCTGCCATCGGCATCAATCACGACGGCGCTGTTATGATAAATCCCGCTAGTCCTTTTTTCAAAAAGAGGTGCGATGATCACTACCGATTCGCGTTTTGCAATTTTGGAAAGCGTTTGGGTTGTCGGCCCCGGGATCGTTTCGGCCAACCGGAAATTTTCCGGGTCTTCGGACTGGCAGAAATAAGGCGTCCGGAAAAGCTCCTGAAAACAGACAATCTGCGCACCCTGACGGATCACTTGATGGAGACGATCGATGGCCCGTTCGATATTTTTTTCTGAAGAATCGCTCGCGCTCATCTGGATGAGCGCAACAGTCACTTCTGCCATAGTTTAATGAATGCACACTCCTCTACCCGCCTGTCCTCTGTCGGGCAGAGGGTATGTAAGTTACTGCATGAATTTTCTGCCACGACACCGCCGGCGGATCCATCCGTGACGTTTGGTGGAGACCCGCCGATGTCTGTGGCGGATAGACCCTGAAAAAGGATTGCGCAATGAAACTTCAATGAATCAAGACCGCGGCGGCCAAGACGGTAGTCCAGTTTCCGTTTTTATCCCCTTTGGCGCTTTGGGTGATGGCTGTCGTTTTCACAATCTCATTGGAGATTTTCCAAATTTCTTTTCTCTTGTCGTAACTTTCGTCCGGATCAAATTTGACGCCGAGGATCGTCGCCAGCATGCTGGCCGCAAGATCCTCCGCATATTCTCCGGTCTTCTTCTCGGTCCAACCGTAGGTATGCGCCTCTGAAAGATAACCGTATTGATCCGGCTTTTTTGGAATCGCCATCCCCACCGAAGCGGCAATTAAACGGTTGGGTTCATTGGTCGCACATTCCGCGATAACCGTAAAGACAACCTGACCCGGTGTTAAATATTTCAGACCGGCTTCTTTGGAAATCAATTTACAATACGGGGGATAGATGCTTGAAACACGGACGATATTAAACGGGGCAATCCCGGCATCACGGAGCGCAAGCTCAAAACTGGAAAGTTTTTCACGATGAACACCCGAACCTTTGGTAAAAAAAATCTTTTTGGGCAATATCACTTTGAGGATTCCTTCCTGCGTCAAAGGGACAGAACTTATTTTTAGGAAAACATCCAAAAACAGAGGTCTCTGCCCCGAGTTATGATTTATGTGATGGGACGGCGTTCTTCAAGACGGCATCTGGCTTTGAGGGGATGATAAAATCGAATGAATGGTTCTCCCCGCCTCCAGCAAAAATAAACCTGTTGGCCCTCGATCCTTCCGGGAAAATCCACCCATCCCCTCTCCATATCCCGGATCACGCATCCCAGGGCGCGAAGTTTATCAATCTCCTTCTCCAATTCCAGAACAGAGGCGTCCACGTTTTGGGCATCGTCTTCCAGGATCATGCTCGTATCGGGAGTTTTTCCAGCACCTTCCGCATCCGCTAAAAGCTCGTGCATTAATAATTCGTCATGACGCCGCGTGTAAGTGACTATCCTTTCATGACAACCGGCAAGCAGCGTCTCTAGTTCAGCAAGCAGGGCATTGGCTTCCTCGAGCGAGAAAATATGTCGGGTACTTTTCATGAATACACTCTTCGTTTTTTAAAAAAATTTGCTTCGCACTCAAACGCCGGGGCTTCCCTTTCGAATGTTAGGATAAAATAAATTCCAGCCGGGCTCAAGAACATTTATGATCCGGGGGTGGTGACATCAAACCTCATCACGCTCCGGAATAGTTTCACTCGCCAGGGCGGGAATCATCCCCCCGCCGCGGGCCAGATTCACAACGCTTTCATCGCTCAATCGGACAAATCCCCCTAAATATTTTCCGCTGCAGATGAGGGCGTTGAAATTGTACTTTTTATAAGCGAAATCAAGCCGCTGATTCACCACGATCGGAACCGTCATAATGGGCGCATTAACATACTCCTGCACCACCCAATCCCCTTTGATCGCTTTGTCGATCACGGCATTCCAATCATCGTCACGGGTTTCGCATCCGATGGTCACATCCTTGCCGCCGTAATTCACGGACGGCTTGAGCACCAGTGATTCCTTCTCATCCTTGAGAAAATCCACGAGATAGATCTTTTTCCGGCCGTAAAAATCTTCGGCGTCGATCAACCGGCGGGTCCAGGGGATATATTCCCGTTTGACCTTATTTTCACTTTCCGTGAAATAATGGTCATAGGCCGGATTGGTCAGAATCGAAAGCAGCGCCTTGGTGCTCGCCAGATAGGATCTCAGGGGATTCACCATGCACACGGCATGATCCCGGTAGGCATTGATCATCTCCTGAACTTCGTCGAGCCGCTCCACGATCTCCTCAAAGGCCACGCGCCTGAGGATCAGATGGATCTTGAAATTCTTGTGGTACAGTTTACCGCCCCGGTATTTCAATTCCCGCGGATCCGCTATCGCCGTTTTGTACCCTTTCGCCTCGAAATAATTTTTAATGTATTCAAATTCCGGCAGGGCACGGACGTTACGCCAATCCACAATGGCA
>JAMWDC010000040.1 GCA_023819025.1 Candidatus Omnitrophota bacterium
CACGTCCACGAGCTTCTTCGAGAAGCCGCACACAGGCGCCTCGGGGAGCCCTTTCATGAACAACACCACTTCTTCGTCTTTGATCGTATCTCGAATATCTTTCTTGATAGCCTCGATCTCGTCGTATTCAAGTTCCTCTTTGACCAGGAGCTCATGCGCAAACCGTTCAAAGATGACATTTTCTTTGCGAAGAAGGTCCTCGACTTCACTGAGACATTGTTTAATAATCGCATCCGTATCTTTGTTAAGACGAGCCTTGACTTCTTCCGATAACTCGGTGTCCGGGATTGCCGTATAATCGCCCACCAAACCGCTCGGGCCCATGCCCAACTGCCACACCATATGATGGGCAATCGTCATGGCCTGTCTAAAATCCGCACTCACGCCGTTGGTAGTCGTTTGAAATTTCATCTTCTCTCCCGCATAGCCGCTCAGGAGGGTCTTGATCGTGGCCAAAAGCATTTCCTTGTTCTGAGTATAAAACTCCTCGACCGGTGTCGGGTGTACCACACCCAACGCTCCTTTTCGGGGAATGATGGAGGCCTTGAAGACATCGTTGGTGGGATGCAGAAGATAGGTCACGATCAAATGACCGGTCTCGTGGTAAGCCACCATTTCCCGTTCCTGCGGCGTCATTTTAATCTTGTTCTTGACCCCCAATTCGATCCGCTCAATGGCTTCCGAAACTTCCTTAAGCGTGATGACTTCTTTTTTGTTGCGGGTGGCGATCAACGCGGCTTCCTTGACAATGTTTTCGATTTCTGCCGGTGTCTTTCCGACAGCCTTGCGCGCAAGTCTTGTGCAGTCAATAGAGGCTTCATGTTTGACCTTGCCCAAGTAGTAACGGAAAAGGGCTTCGCGTCCCTCAAGTCCAGGACGCGGGATGTAAACTTTGCGGTCAAATCGTCCCGGACGCAGAAGGGCCGGATCCAAAACTTCCTCCGCCGCATTCGTTGCCCCGATCACCACAATATTTTCCGCTTTGCCCGTTAAACCGTCCATTTCCACCAGAAGCTGGTTTTGTGTCGTATTCGTTTCCGCGCCGCTGAACTGATTAAAGACCCGCTGATGTCCGATGGCATCCAATTCGTCCACAAATACAATACATCCTCCGAAACCGTAAGCCAAACTCTTCGCCTTCTTGAAAAGTCCGCGCACCCGGCTTGCACCGACCCCGACGAAGACTTCATTAAATTCGCTGGCAGCCATGGAAATAAACGGAAGGCCGGCTTCCGTGGCAATGGCCTTGGCGAGATACGTTTTACCGCAACCTGGAGGCCCAATCATGAGGATCCCGCGAAGAATTTTTCCGCCGATCTTCTTGAGGCGGGCATGATCTTTGATGAGCTGAACGACCTCCCAGGATTCCTCTTTTGCTTCATCAATACCAATGACATCGGAGAAACGGACATTTACATCTTTAGCCTTGATCGTCTGTCTTTCAATCTTTGTAAATCCTCCCCGGAGGACGACCATGTACATATAGACGAAGACCACGGCGTTCAGCATCGCTAAAAGGATGGTTACAGGCATCTGTGCCAGGGTAATGTTGCGGTAGTAACTTTCAAGAGAAGCCATCCCGAAGATGGAAAGCACCACCAATAGGACCAAACCCGTAATGATGAAAATTTTTGTCCGGTGGTTCAAAAAATGCATTTTGAGACGACGCTGAAAATTCATTTCTTTCTCCGATCTTGTTTATTGGTAACAAGTTAAAAACATTTAACGTCTTTTAACGCGTGCAAAACTATAACTCTTATCTAAAACTCTTGTCAACATCTACTAAAAAAATTCCAGAAATGAGGCCTTTTTAACTATTCGTCCCCAAACCGATCTTTAGAACTTACTTCATCAGGTTCGTCTGCTTCGGATTTTTTCTTGAATGAATTTTCACCCCCGCCGTTCCCGGTTTTGGTATCTTGATCCTCCTCCCAAAAATCGGACTCTTAATCTTCATCCCAAAAGTTTGCTTCCTGATCTTCCTGCCCTGTCTCGGAGTCTTGGTCTTCATCCCACACGCCCACTTCCTGATCCTCCTGCCCCATACCGGCTTCTTGATCTTCATCCCATAAGCCTGCCTCCTGATCCTCCTGTTCCGTACCGGTATCTTGGCCTTCTTCCCACCACTCATTGTCATACTCCTCAGCTACATCACCTGTCACGCTTGCGTTCTGTACTCGCGCTGAAGGCTCACTATTCTTTGCCAACTCAGGAGTACTCGGAAGCAATTCGTCCAGTTTCACAAAATTCTCTGGAACCGGTAGCCAAGTATCAGGAAGCGTATCACGGTGGGGCATCCACCTTCCATCTTTGTACCTATCAAAAGGAGGTTCAACTAAAAATCGGCTTCTTTGATACAATCGCCAATAAGGAGCTGGCGCTCCTTTCTCGCCGTCTTTTATCTCCTCCTTTTTCTGTTGATATAAAATCGGGTTCGTTTGCGTCTTTAAAATCGGATCTTCTTGCTTCCGAACCGTACCCAAATTGATAACGGCAACTACAGCCATAATCAACGCAACAAACCTGCTGGAAACTGAGTTCCAAATCATAAATAACCTGATCCTTCACAACTTGTAGCCGAACAGGGCACGATCCCTCCCGGCCCAGCTAAGGCAATCCCCACCTATGCTGCGTTCATCCGGAAAATACTAAATACCTGGGAGAATTATAAAAAGATACATCGTTTTTTATTTAACTTCAACCCGGCTTCCCTGCGGGGGTACCCATCATTCTCTCCAAATATCTTTTTAAGTATTTACCTGTCAAGGAGTTATCGCATTCCATGAGCCCCTGAAGAGGCCCGGCATAGAGAACTTCTCCACCGTTTTGTCCCCCTTCGGGTCCAAGGTCGATCACGATATCCGCGCAACGGATAATCTCCATATTATGCTCGATCACTACCAGAGAGTGTCCCCGCGATAAGAGCTCTTCAAACACACGTATGAGGTAATGAATGTCGTGATAATGGAGCCCAGTCGTCGGCTCATCAAAAAGGTACAAAATCCGACATGCCGGCTTCTGAGTTAATTCAAATGCCAGTTTTAGGCGCTGCGCCTCGCCTCCAGAAAGGGTCAACGCCGACTGACCGAGCCTCAAATAACCAAGCCCGACCCTCGTCAAAATGGAGAGTTTATCCGTCAATGTGGTGTGATCGCGGAAAAAGTCTATGGCTTCATCCACGGTCATCGAAAGGACGTCGTCCAAATTTTTGTCCAGATAACGGACTCGGAGGATTTCAGGTTTAAAACGTTTGCCCTGGCAATGTTCGCAAGGCACATAGACATCGGCCAAAAAATGCATTTCGACTTTGAGACGCCCGTCGCCTTTGCAGGTGGGACACCGGCCGCCGTCCACATTGAATGAAAAATGTCCGGGACCGAATCCCTGGTACCTCGCCTCGGGTAAGGAGGCGAAAATTTTCCTGATCTCATCGAAGGCCTTGATGTAAGTCACGGGATTGGAACGCGGTGAACGGCCCATGGGAGACTGATCCACGAGGACCACGTCATCAACCGCTTCGAATCCGGATATCGAATCTATCTTTCCCAAATCCTGCACGGGCCGTCCCCGATAGCGCAGGTAATGGCGATAAAGCGTATCGTAAAGGAGCGTACTTTTCCCGGATCCGGATACACCCGTCATCACGACAAACCGTCCCAGAGGGATGTCAACATCGATATGTTTCAAATTATGTTCGGACGCCCCGCGGATACAAATCCTCTCCTTGATTTCGTCCTGCCTTTGGACGCGGCTTTGCACTTTGCGGACGCCGGCCAGATACTGTCCGGTCAGAGAACGCTCCGAACGTTTCAGGTCCGAAACCGTCCCCTGAAAGATAATTTCGCCCCCGCGATCTCCGCCCAAGGGTCCCAAATCGATGACTTCATCCGCGGATTCAATCATGAACCGGTCATGTTCGACCACAACCACGGTATTGCCCAGATCCCGCAATTCCTTAATCAACCGCATGAGCAATTCATTGTCACGTTCATGAAGCCCAATGCTCGGCTCATCCAGCACATAAAGGGTATCAACCAAGGCCGATCCAAGAGAGGTTGCGAGATTAATCCGTTGAAACTCCCCTCCAGAAAGCGTCCTGGAAAGCCTCGCCAATGTCAGGTAACCCAGCCCGACTTCCTTGAGAAACCGCATCCTTTTTTTGATTTCCAAGAAAATCGGCCCGACGCGTTTTTGCTCCGATGCCGTAAGATTGAACGTTTCGAAAAATCCGAAGAGTTCGTCAATGCTCAGGCATAGCAATTCGTGAATATTTTTTCCCCGGACGCGAACCCACAACGCCTCGGGTTTGAGCCGGGTTTCGCGGCAAACGGGGCAGGGCACAAATCGCCGGTATTTACTTAAAAAAACACGGACATGCATCTTGTAAATTTTCTTTTCCAGGTAATTAAAAAAATCCCTAACGCTGAAATAGTCTTCCCCTTTCGAGCCTTCCAGGATCAGGCGCCGCTGGGTTTCGGACAATTCGCGCCAAGGTTTGTCCACTGGAATTTTTTTTCGTTTGCAGAATTCGAGCAATTGGCCGAACTCCCAAGACGCGCTCGGTTTTGTCCACGGTTCGATCGCTCCTCCTTCGACGGTTTGTCCTTCGTCGGGAACAACAAGGGCATCATCAATCGTAATCACACGGCCAAATCCCTGGCACTCGGGGCAGGCGCCCAGCGGACTATTAAAAGAAAAAGTATTCGGCGTAGGTTCGCGAAACGCCCGGCCGCATGAAAAACAGCGTAGTCCTTCGGAAAAACGGAACAATTTTCCGGCACAAGCAACCTGACTCTCACCCCGGCCGTAACGATAGGCGAGCTCCAGCGAATCAATCAATCGCTTGCGGTTTTTCTCAACAAGAACCACTCGATCCGCACAGACAAAGACTTCATCTTCCAAAGATTTCGCTTTAAGAAGCTGGGGGCGGCCTACGATCTTCCCTTTAAAGAAAAAATCCAAAAAACCTTGACGTTCCAGCTCCGATAAAAACTCATCAAGATAACGTTTCCCGCCCTTTTCGAGGCCGACGCTGAAAAGAACTGCAGCTTCCTCGCCCGACGCGGAAGTCAAAAGGCGATCGGCCACGCCTTCCGGTTGGCTGGGAAGGACCTCGCGGCCACAATCGGGACACTCAATCCGTCCGATTCGCGCAAAGAGAAGACGCAGGTAATCGTTAATTTCGGTTTGAGTCCCGACCGTGGAACGGGCATTCGTGACGCCGTTCTTTGCCTCAAGGGCAATGGCCGGAGGAATTCCCGAAACGGATTCGACGTCCGGTTTTTCCATCCTTTCGAGAAATTGGCGGGCGTAAGCGGATAGAGATTCCAGGTAGCGGCGCTGGCCCTCGGCGTACAATGTATCAAACGCAAGCGAAGATTTTCCAGAGCCGGAGATCCCCGTGACGACATAAAGCTTTTTGTGATTCAGGATCAGGTCGAAATTCTTAAGATTATGTGTCTTGACGTTGTGAAGAAAAATCGCATCCATAATCGACTCTTAACAAGATACCGCTTAAGGACTTTCGCCCTTTTCTCGCATCACTTCCAGCCGAGACAATTCCTACCAACGTTTGCCGTGCATCACTCGGACGAAGTTTTAACGGTAACGAACAAAACATCTTATTTTGTCATAAGCAATGCGGATGAACAGAGGGAAGGTTTCCGACACGAAACAAAAATGAATTTCTGCAGCTAAGACTCCAGAAAATCGGATCATCCGCCCACGCCTTCCAGATTCCCATCCGCCGATCGCCAGGGGCGGGATACAGAATAATTCGCTTTTTGAAATTTTCCCTTTTCGAATCTCGAAGCGGGGGCTACCAAATTCGAAGCCGGATTTCGAGGGAGAACCCCTTCAATCCATCAAAGAATCAAAGTTCTCTGGCCATTTGTGTTGAAACGCTTTTAAGCAACTTATCGACGCCGATGACTTGTTGTGATTCGGGTGCGAGCTCGACCGATGTCTGTTCTCGGCTGATACGCTTTACAAGGAAGGTCGCAATCCGCTTGTCGGCATCAGCGAAGGAACTGAAATTAATGTTCCGTACGCGGATGAGCCCTTTTTCCTTTTCCGTCTCTTCAAGTTCCCAACCGTCCACAAGTTCCAAGGCCTCAAGGGTTCTCAGATAAACCAGATCAAAAGGCAACTCATAGACAAGAACCTCATCGTGAATCGGAACGATTTTATCCGTAACATCCCTGTAAGAGGCGCATCCCACACAAAGGAGTAGCATTGCCGGAATTAATAAAGAGCCTGTATTCTTGAAAGAGCCCATTGCCAATTCCCCCTTGATTTGGTTATCTGTTTTGGAGCGTTGCCGTTGTCCTAAACCATGAGAACATTTTGCTAAAACTTACCCGTCAGCCGCATAAACGGACCGTGACTGTCAAAATTGGACGTCTTGCGTAAATCATCGTCAAAATCCGTAAAATTATAACCCAAACCCAATCTGACGTAATCATAAAATTCGCGGTCGATTTCGACCAAAGGGCCATGCCTTAGATTATCTCCCCCCTCGGTCTGCCACAAGGCACGGTATTCCAAACCTAGATCCCATTTTCGGGTCACATGGAAATTTAAACGGCTGGCCGTCAGAAACGTATTTATCGCCACTTCATCGGAAACCACGGTATTAAAAATTCCTCGTTTGTAAGCCAGCTTTTCCACCAAGGTTAAGTACTTGTAAAGATCATACGCAACATCAATCGCCATAATATGCGCCATTTCGTCGGTCTCGATCCCGCGATAAAGCGCTGTGTCAAACTGTAAGTCATTCGCAAGATCTTGAATAAAGGTATAACGGGCCAAGGCATTCAAGCGGTCAAAATCTACGGGCCGGTAAGCAAACCCGGCACTCAATTCCGTGAATGAGGCCGGAGTTCCGTCCGGATCCAAAAAGCGGGATTGGCCGAAATCGAGTCGCCCCAAAAATTCGAGATCGCGGCTAATCCGATAATCCAAGGAATTGCGAGTGACCCACTGCCGGGTTTTCTGAACATCCTGATCCCGGCGGAACTCCCACGCTGTACGCGCACGTACCTTCTTGCCGAGCGCATAACCCAATGCCCCGGAAACGACGTTCGAGGTATTATTCCGCATTATGGTACCCTGCCAGAGATCTAGAGGATTGGAACGGGCACCTTGAAGGTGCCGCCTCTCAAATTTCACATCAAAATCCCAATGGTCACCCAACGTCCCTGAATAACCCAAAATATCCGCCAGCCCGTCGAGTCCGCTGTAATTTGAGATTTGTTTTTCCGAAAAGAACCTTGATTTCTCCGTCACAGAAAAAGAATTTCCAATCGTGGTCGCCAACGTCTTCGACCCAATTCCGCGATCCAGCGATCGCATGTTGATATAACTTCTGGCACCGTTGTCATGCAATTTTTCAAAACCCATGAATGTGGAATCGCCGTAATTGCCGACCATCTGCTCCACATAAGCAAAAAGGTTCTTGACCATTTCGTAGCGAAAACCGCCTCCGAACTGATGATTGGCCTTACCGTCGATAAAGGTTTGGATCTTAACATAGGGAAGCAAACGGTCATTCAGGTGATACCCCAGTTTTCCGGCAATGGCATTTTTGAATGGGAACACCGAGAAAAGGGATTCGGACAAGTTCGGTTGTTCCGGCAACACAGCATTCTGGTGTAGGTACTCCGCCTCGGCCAGCCACTTTTGATCATCGTAAACTGCTTGAGCCGTATGCGAACGGACCTTTTCGAAATTGGCCGTTAGATTCCGTTCACTTAAGGGCCTGTATTGACTCACCACTTCTGAGGAATCATAACGGTAACGCAGGGAGAAAGAATCTGTCAAGTGATAGCGTGCGGCAGTACCATATTTCTTATACCCAAACTGAAGAAGGGACCAATCATTTGAAAACGTGGGTTCGATATTTTGGAGATACCCGGAAAGATCCAACTTTTTGACGGGTTTACTCTCGGCTTTGATAAGATAAGCCTCGGAACGGGGCCTTCGTCCCCCGACAGGGCTGGCATCCGCAAAGCTCAAACCGCCGTTGTAGGACAGGGCCCGCGAGACCTGTTCGTGGATCGATTCGGCATACTCCGCGGTCACTTTCGTGTTCCGGCCGAATTTAAACTGGGCATCCACTCCCCGAAGATCATAGTCCACATTCTGGCGTTTCTCTTCGACGAAGGTCCCTCCGAGGCGGATATGATCGCCCATGTGCATATAACCCCGCAGCCCGCGATTTTCGTTCTCAAAAAGGTTGGGGTCTGCGTCATATTCATAATCCGCGATCAGAAACACGGGATTGCCATCCAGGATATCCCTTGAAACCAAGGTATCGGAAGCAGCAACCGAAGACAACGGACGGGAAAGCAAGATCCGGCCTTCGTCATAATCAATTTCATAATCCCTGCCGTCCACAAGGTCATAACTGGAAACGGGCATATCTTGAATCTTGTCGCGAACCTCGACGCGCAATTTCTCACTGCCTTCCACCACACGGCGGTTTCTTAAATAATAAAGCGATCCGCCGGTCGCCTGAAATTCGTCATGACATCCCAGGTGTTTGGCCTTGGACCAGAAACCTTTGACGCCGCGCTTGGGATCTCCGTAAGGCGTCGAGTCCAAGGTTTCGAGATTCACTTTCAATCCGGACAGAGTGCGGTTGTAGGTGGCTAGTTCCGTATCCGTAAACGCGGTCTTAAAACTTCCCCATTGGGCGAATGACCGATCCTTTTCAACGAGAAAATAAAAACGTTGCCCCGTCGCATTCCCTTCGTAATCCCGGCTTGAGGCATCCCCATAAACAGGATAATAATCATCGGGATCCAGACTTGTAAAAAGTGCGGAGCGTTTATCGTGGGTATCGTAATGAGATTTGACAAGAAATTGTCCCTTAATTTTTCCGCACAGATAATAGGACAGCCGGCCGTCTTCGTAGAACCCTTCTTTGAAGGTTCCGCGATTGCCTACAGTATCAAGCCGGCCAGTCGTAAAATTTACCCCAAGCTGTTCCTCGCCCAAAGCCACCATAAAAAACCGGCTGTCCCGGACCTTGACGGTCTCGCGATAGCTCACGGTTTCGCCGTCCGGATTCGTGGATGTGACCACTACCTCTTTTTCTCCGGGCTTCACGTAAACCTCGGTTTGAAACTGCCCGCTTTCAGGATCCACGGGAATCGCCTGGGAATTGATCGTGACCTTGTTTTCAGGAAGCGTCTTTCCCGCGATACGAAGGGTCGGTTTGGCCACAAGGGGAATACTCTGCTTGCCGTCCTTGAAGATATTAAAATCGCCGATCGGCGGAATTTCGATTTCAAGATCCGGTTTTGCTTTCGGATCCGCCTTGGAAATCACACGGAAAAATTTCAGGGGGGTCCAATCTTCGTGCCCCGACTGATCTTCAACTTTCAACTGGTAAGAGTAAATACCTGGTTTGATCAAAAGTCCGGTCTCGGTCTTTCCTCCCCACACCACCTCCGACGGCGGCTGGGAAACTCCCATACCCTTCCAAACCTCGTGACCTATTTCATCCCGAATCTCCAAATACCAATTTCTCACAAAATCCGGATAATTCACGTGAAATCGGAAAACGGGTTCCTGTTCTAAAACACCGAGCCCGGTTTTGACGACTGACGGCTCCATGGTGACATCAAGGATCGGATAGGACGTATCCAAACCTTGAGTGATCGTCACCGTCAAGTCCTCCTGGAACTCGGGAGGGACCGAAGATGGAGGAAGGAGGACCGCAAAATTCGCCTTACTTAAAATGCCCGGGGTGGTCTTCACTAGGTAAGATTCTTCGGAAATAAACTGGGTGCCTTCCGGAAGCGTATGACCGTCAATTTTGACTACATGCCGTCCCTCGCTCACGGCCGGAATGTGATACCGACCGTATTCGTCGGTCACAACAATGATGCCTTCTTCGGTCACCAATCGAATTCCGGGGACACCTTTTTCACCTCGATCCTGAATTCCATTTTGATTCGTATCATCAAAAACTTTTCCGATGATCGTCCCTTCATCAAAAACCGGATCCGCCTTGATCACCAGACGGACGGAACCGCGGTCCGAAAGGGTGTTGGTGTTACGGATCAGGACGCCGATTTCATATTGCTTGCCGACCGTCACCCCGCTTGTCACAAGAATTTGGAAACTTGTGTTCACCGTTTCGCCGGCAGCCACATTCCCGACCGGAATGATCACCGATCCCTCACGAAATTCAACCGGCTGCCCGTTCAGGCGTACGGATTGACTAATGACATCGAGTCCCAGAGGGACATCCACCACAAAATCAACATTTGTTAAAGTGTCACCGGAAGTATTGCCGAACTCTGCGAAGACGGTTACGAGATCCCCCGGTTTTGCCTGAGTCTTGGAAGCCGACACAACTAATTTGGCCGGATTCACCTGTCCCACGAGATTGTCAAAAAGCACGTTACCCTCTCCACCCTGCTCCCGCAAAGTAAAAACCACCCGTCCCGTACCAGGCGGCGCGTTCCCGAAAATAGTAAACCGCTGAAAACCGCCGCCAGCCGGAGCATTCGCATTCGTAATGCGAACGGACTCCACACTCGAGATCAGCTGATCCGAGCCGTCGTCATTGCGCGTTTTAAATTCAATCCTCAATTCCCCTCCCCCGGGGGCCGCAATATCCGACTCCGCAAGGCCAGTGAAGACTACATAATCGCCCGGCCGGACATTATCGAACGTCTGGAAGGTAAAATTGGCAAGTGCCGCGAGTCTTAAGGCAAAATTCCCTTCGGGTGGTGCTGAAAAACCCAATCCGATCGCTGTCGCAGCATTGACCCGTGTGGCACCGTTTGTCTCATCCCAGTTGCCCGCAGTCCCGCTACCGATATTTTGTTCAAATCCCGAATTGCCGAGAACATTCGCGCGGGCCTCCGCTGAAAGAGAAATTGAAAAGACGAAGGTTAATGTCCCA
>JAMWDC010000041.1 GCA_023819025.1 Candidatus Omnitrophota bacterium
GCATAGATTAAAACCTTTTCAGCCTTACTTCTTCATCAAAATTATATAACAGACAGACTGAATTTAACTCGAAATTATTAGGTCCTGATAATCCTCAAAGCCATAAATTTGACATCGAAGAAGTTTTCGAATCATTTATTCCCACTCGATAGTCGCGGGTGGTTTGCTGGAAATATCGTAACAGACACGATTAATACCCCGGACTTCATTGATAATGCGATTTGAGATTCGGGCAAGCAACTCATCAGGCAACCTGGCCCAATCGGCCGTCATCCCGTCCTGGGACGTTACGGCCCGGATTGCGAGTACATTTTCGTAAGTCCGTTCATCGCCCATGACACCGACACTTTTGATCGGCAACAAAACCGCGAAGGTCTGCCAAAGTTTGCGATATAAATTTGCCTTCTTAATCTCGTCAATCACGATCCAGTCGGCCTGACGGAGGAGATCAAGCCTCTGCCTCGTAACGGATCCGATAATCCTTACGGCGAGTCCCGGCCCTGGGAAGGGCTGACGATCCACCATTTCGGAGCCCAATCCTAATACCCTGCCGACTTCACGAACCTCATCCTTAAAAAGTTCTCGTAGGGGTTCGACTAACTTAAAGGTCATCTTGGATGGCAGCCCGCCGACATTATGATGGCTCTTGATCGTGCTCGTAGGACCTCCGTAAACCGAAACTGATTCGATCACATCCGGATAAAGCGTACCTTGAGCCAGATAAGGAATATCCCCAAGTTTCCGGGCCTCATTTTCAAAAATTTCGATAAATACCCGGCCGATGATCTTTCTTTTTTTCTCCGGATCTGTCACTCCCTTGAGGGCCGTAAGAAATTTTCCTTGGGCCTCCACAAAATGAAGGTTCATTCGGAAATGATCCCGGAAGGTTTTCTTCACGCGTTCCGCTTCTTGGAGCCGTAAAAGTCCATTGTCGACAAAAATACAGGAGAGCCTCTTGCCGATGGCCTTATGAATGAGAACGGCCGCGACCGAAGAATCGACCCCGCCCGAAAGCCCAAGAACCACGCGTGATTTTCCAACCTGAGAACGGATCCGTATCACGGATTCTTGAATAAAAGATGCCGGCGTCCAGTCTCCCTGAAAACCACAGATTTTGTAAAGAAAGTTCCGGATCATCCGGGAACCCAGGGAGGTGTGAATCACCTCAGGATGAAACTGGACGCCGTAAATACGCCTTTTGAGATCGGCAATTGCTGCAATCGGAGCGTTGGAGGTGTGGGCTAATTTTATGAATCCTAGAGGCAGACGGTCCAGTTTATCTCCGTGACTCATCCAGCAGTTCGTTTTTTTGGGAAGGCCTTCGAAAAAATTGACCGGCTTATCAATCACCAGCTCGGCATAACCGTATTCGCGTTTATGGTACTTATGAACTTTTCCCCCAAGCAGGTGGGCGATGAGCTGGAGGCCGTAACAGATGCCGAGAACCGGTACATTCAGATAAAAGATCCTGCGGTCGGGGATCGGCGCCCTCGGACTGTACACATTCGCTGGGGATCCCGACAAAACGATCCCGCGCGGATTTTCCCGGAGGATTTCTTGCACAGAAACATGATAAGGGAGGATCTTGGAAAAAACTTTTTGTTCGCGAACGCGCCGTGCAATCAGTTGAGTATATTGCGAACCGAAATCCAGAATGATTAAGGTCTCTTTCACTTTCCCATCCCGACCCGTTGGGCAGACTGGAAAAGTTTACCTTCGGTGCGTATCGCCGGAGCGATGACAATCTCTGTCAGCTGAAGCTCACGGATGTTGCGTGCCCCCACATTCCCCATACAGGTACGTAAGGCCCCGACCAAATTCTGTGTTCCATCATCCAGTCTCGCCGGACCGTAGAGAATCTCCTCCAACGTACCGCTGGTTCCAACGTGGATCCGAGTCCCGCGCGGAAGGTTTGCATGAGGCGTTGCCATTCCCCAATGATAGCCCCGGCCCGGCGCTTCCTTAGCGCGAGCAAAAGCAGAACCCACCATCACCGCATCCGCCCCGCATGCAAATGCCTTACAAATATCTCCGCCCGTAGACATGCCCCCGTCTCCAATGATCCCGACATAACGCCGGCTTTTCTTATAATAGACTTCACGTGCCGCCGCACAATCCGCAATCGCCGTTACCTGAGGAACACCGAGGCCCAATACGCCACGGGTGGTACACGCTGAACCGGGTCCGATGCCCACCAGTAGGGCATCACATCCGGTTTCCATCAGCTCCAGCGCGACTTTATAAGTAACACAATTACCGATGATCACGGGGATTTTCATGGTTTTACAAAACTTTCGAAAATCCACAACCGTGTAGGCATTTGAAATGTGATGGACCGTTGTCACGGTGGATTGAACGACAAAAATATCGGCTCCGGCTTCTTGGGCGATGCGACCATATTTCTCCGCCTTCTGCGGAATCGAACTAACCGCGCAGGGAACTTTGGCCTTCTTGATCTCCTCGACCCGTTGAGCAATCAAGTTTTCTTTGATCGGTTCCACGTAAAGCTTTTGGACAAGCGCCGTCGCCTTTTCGGGCGTCGCCTTGGCAATGTCTTCCAGAATTTCAGAACAGTCTTTGTAACGGGTATAGATCCCTTCCAAGTTAAGGACTGCAATGCCGCCTAGTTTTCCCATGGCAACCGCAAACTTGGGATCCACGACTCCGTCCATAGCAGACGCCAAAAAAGGAATATTGAATGTTTTATCCCTTAATTTAAACGTGATATCTACTTCTTCAGGATTGATGGTGATTTCGCCCGGGACTAACGCGATTTCGTCAAAACCATAAGCCCGGCGGGCCTTGCGGTCACGACCGATGAATTCAGCCATACTCAAACTCCTTCCTTATCATGAGGGGTGCTGTTAGATAAATCGGAAATTCACTATGGGTTCTAGCGTTTAGCGGTAAGACTTGATGGATCGCTTGTTTGAAAAAAAAATGCGTCCGCAAAGAAAGTTTTCCTTCTTTGAGACACGAGAGATGAAATTTATAACCGAACGGCGTTTCCATTTGGTGTATCATACTAAAATCCGTTCCCGATTGTCAATCCGCTGGGTTAAAAACTGACTCCACCGCGTTTTCAGATCCAGATACGATTAAAAATCAACCTCCAAGTCCAAGAAGCTATACCGCTTATCCAAAGTTTTGACCGTTTATCCAGAGTTTTTGACCGCTTGTCGGATTTTTTGGGGCTAATTGGGTTTTCCTAGGTCATCTTTCTTGTAAGCCGCGAAAGCTGGCTAACGTTCAAAAAAATATAGGGGGAAAATAAAATGTTAAACAAACACAGGATTTCGAAAAAAGTTATAGCAGTTGTTTTGAGTATTTTGGTGGGAGGGTATATGGTACCGATTCCCACGGCTCAGGCTGCTGAAGAGATGCCGATTTGGGATAACGAATCAAATGACACACCATCTAAAGATGCCCTTGGAGATCAAGGAGATGACCCAAAAGACGAGTTTCCTTCGGGGGCTATCGATCAACCCGAATCATCCGTTCTAACGCGAGCGGAAACCGACGCCGAGGAATCCAGTGAGGAACTTTGTTTCGATGTGCCCACGTGTTATGAAGCATATCAGAGGGCATTGGAGGAGCGTGATACAGCGGAAGACAATTACAACACGGCTCGTACCAACGAACAAACGGCCAAGAAAAACTTGACTACTGCCGAGAATCAGTTAGAAGTGCTTCTCCAAGCTGATAGGACCGAGTTGCAACAATTTGAGCAAGCAGTTCAAACAGCGCTCAATGCTCTTAAGAGGAAGCAGCAAGAGCTCGATGGGAACCTGCAAGAGCTAAAAGCAACACTGAGCACAGCCAAGCAGAGGGAAGCCACGGAGCGCGCTCTTGTTCTCGCTCACCAGGTTGCTGTCGAAAATCAATATGAACCGCAAGTCGCCGACCTTAAGGCACAGATTGAAAATCTGAAAAAACAGATTATCCGTGTCGGCTCAAGTGGAGGCGATACGACTGCACTTCGGGATCAGCTAAACAACAAGCGTGAAGATCTCACGTCCCTTCAATCCCAGTATGCGCAAGCTCTCGAAGAGGCGAAAAATGCGGACCGCCAGCAGGTAGTCGATGCCGAAAATGCCCTCAAAACTGCAGTATCAAACCTCAAAACCCAAGAGGCGCGGGCCGATGCTGCCATTAAAACAGCCATTAACGAAGTAAAAGCTGCGTTGGCTGCCTACAATGCCCAGAGCAAGGTTGTAAAACTCGCGTATATTGCTAAGGTCGCTGCAGAAAAGGCCCTGAGGGACGCGATTAAGAATCACCTCCCGCTTGCGGAAATCGAGCGATTAACCGGTATCCGCGATGAAGCACGAACGACCTATAGTGACGCGGTTGACGAGCAGAATAGACTCCTAGGCATCCTCAATGATAAAAAAGATGCCTTGCAAGATGTCCGTAACGAGTGGGAGCTAGTGCTCGCCCCTTTAAAAAATGCGGTCGACCATGCTCGTGCGCAATTAACTATCGCAAGGCAAGCCAGAGAAAATCAGTTGCAGCCTTATCGCAATGCGATAGCGGCACGCAAGCAGGCGGAACAGGCTTTACAACAAGCCCAACAGGAAAACGAATCGGCTTTGCAATCCTTGAAGCAGGATGTGACGAACGCAAAAGCCAGATTAGCAGCCGAGGATGCAAGGTTACATCCAGCAAAAATCAGCGTTGAGCAACAGTTCAGACCACAACTGAATCAACTGAAGGCCGCTTTGAACGCGGCTTACAAGTCATTGCATCAAGCCATCCTCAATGGTGTGACCGGAGAAGCGCTGACACAGAAACAGCAGGATGTCGATACAGCCAAGACAGCTTATGATACTAAACAGACCCAGTATAACGCTGCACTGACCAATGCTAAAAAACTTGATCATCCTGCAATCGAAGAGAAAAAGCAGGAAGTTGAAAAATTAATAGGTGATTTGACCACGGCCACGAATTATCGGAAGGCTAAGTATAATGAATGGATAGCCGCTAAGAATCTTGTAAGAGCGCTTTGGAATAGATTGCAAGATCTGCTTAAGGAATAACGGAGTCCATTTTATTCTCTTCCCACCTCCGGCGTTTGATAACAAACCCGGGGGTGGGGAATATAGCCCTGTATCCCAATCCAACCTCATAGCCGTGTCCCTTGTCAAAATCTCAGCCGAAAAATGAATCAACGGAAAATTCCCTTTTCATTGCTCATGACTTCGGCTAAGATGGGGCGTTTTTTAAAATCGGAAGGAATCCCCCCATGCTGAAAATGCTGAGAAAAAATACCAAGTTAATTATCTGGGCTGTCATTATTTCCTTTGCGCTGTGGGGTGGATACTCAGTAGGGAGCGGACTCAAAAAGGGTTCGCGCTTTGCTGGCGAGGTTTTTGGTAAGGGTGTGCCTCACAAGGAATTCGACTTTTTTTATCGTGCGAGTCAGATTTTTTCGTTT
This sequence comes from Candidatus Omnitrophota bacterium, assembly GCA_023819025.1. Lineage (GTDB taxonomy): Bacteria > Omnitrophota > Omnitrophia > Omnitrophales > Aquincolibacteriaceae > JAMWDC01. Next base: position 5,438 of record JAMWDC010000041.1, read on the forward strand.
ACCGATAAAACCATTGAGGATCCGGAGATCCTCAGGCAAATTGCCTGGCAGCACTTGATCTATTCGCGCGAGGCCAAGGCAAGAAAAATCGAGGTTTCGGACGAAGAGGTCCGCCAAAGGATGACCGAACTCCTTAAAGCCCACGGCCTGGAAAACCCCACTCAGGAGGCCTATGAAAATTGGCTTCGGCGTACGATCCGGGAAACGCCGCGGGATTTCGAAGAAAAAATCCGCGAATTCATACGGATCCAAAAGTTGATACAACCTTTGCTCAATCAATCCCCCGAACCGCCGAGCCCCGAGGAATTGCAAAAACAGTTCCTATGGGATCGTGGGGCTTTAGCATTCCGGGCGGTACGATTCCCGACCCGCGAGGAGGCCGATGCGTTTTATGCAAGAGTCAAGGATCCGAAAAACTGGGACGTCGAAACTGTAAACTTCACCGGGAAACTGGAGACCTCAAACTTGGCAATTCTCCGGACCTTCCTAGTCCATTGGCGTCTTTCGGAACAAGACATCCTTCGACTCTACGAGGCGGGATCCAACCACATTTCCGAACCCCTCGCGGCAAAGAATGAGTTTGTCGTGTTTTTTATCACGGATAAGAAGGAAGCGGATCCCAAGGAATTCGAAACTTGGAAGGCAAAATATCTCGAGGCGCTGGGCCGGAAGAATTTTGCGAAGTGGGCCATGGAGTTGCGCCTCCGAGCAAATCTCAAAGATTACCTGCCGGGGCCTGCCGATAAAAAGAAATAATTCTGAGACAGACACCGAATTTATGCTATAAAACCGCATCATCGGGGTGACTGCACCAGATTTCCGATTGATTGACAATGCCGAATCCCGTTGTTATACTCGCGTCACTATGAGAAAAACAGTCAACGAATTAGCCGAGATTATTCAGGGAACGGTCGTAGGAAACGGCCAAATTGTTATTGAAGGGATCACCAATTACGAATCTCCGAAGGGAGGTCACATTACCTTTCTTCAAGACCCGAAGGATCTGCGCAAACTGGAAAATTCCGAAATTGCCTGTCTGATCGTTCCTCCTGCCATCCAAACATCCGCTAAGACGTTCATCCAAGTCGTGGAACCGAAAAAGGCCTGGGCAAAACTTCTGACGGTGTTTTATCCGACCGTGCGTTATCCTGAGACAATTTCAGACCATGCCTATATTGCGAAATCGGCCAAGGTAGGCTGGCGTGTCACGGTCGAGGCTTTTGCCGTAATCTCCGACAATGCCGAAATCGGCGATGAAGCGGTTGTGCGAAGTAATGTCTTCATCGGAACAAATGTAAAGGTAGGTCCGAAGACGATACTTCATCCCGGCGTGGTGATTTACGACGGCTGTATTGTGGGTGCCTCAGTCATTATTCATGCAGGTTCTGTTATCGGTTCGGACGGCTTTGGTTACGTACCTTCCGCCTCCGGCCACTTCAAGGTTCCACAAGTGGGCAATGTCATAATTGACGATGACGTAGAAATCGGCGCCTGTACCACAGTGGACCGGGCAACTGTCGGCTCGACCCATATCGGACGCGGCTGCAAAATCGATAACTTAGTCCAAATCGCCCATAATGTCAGTCTCGGCCCTCATACGGTCATTTCCGCCCAGACAGGAATTTCCGGAAGTTCAAAAATTGGAGCGTTTGTCACCATGGGAGGGAAGGTCGGCGTCGGGGATCATGTGGAAATTGGTGATAAAACCATGGTCGGGGCTGGTGCAGGATTCCCTAGCGGAAAGAAGGTCCCGCCGAATCAAATCGTGTTCGGCGAACCTGCGCGCCCCTATCAGGAGGCGCGCCGGCAAATCGCAGCGCAGCTGCGATCCGCCGAGATGCTGGACGAAATCAGAAAATTACGTGAACGCGTAACTACTCTCGAAGAACAATTGGCCCGCCAGACGACACCGAAATAAAACCCACTGCAGGAAATCCACTCAGGTATCTCTTTGAAAATTATCCGGCCTTACGCCCGATCAGGCACAAGAACTCATTCCTCACCCTTGCCTGAGATCTAAAACTCCCTAGCATCGCACTTGTCAATGTCATGGACGTTCGCTTCTGGACTCCCCGCATGGCCATGCAGAGGTGGAGGGCTTCGATCACAACACCCACCCCCCGCGGCTTAAGATGCTCCATCAAGCAATCCGCAATTTGTCCGGTAAGCCGTTCCTGAACCTGAAGACGTTTGGCAAAAAAATCAACAATCCGCGGGATTTTGCTGAGTCCGATAATTTTTCCGTCCGGGATGTAGGCCACATGGGCCTTTCCGTAGATAGGCAGAAGGTGACGTTCGCATAAAGAAAAGATCTCGATATCTTTGACAATCACCATTTCATCATAGGCTTCTTCAAAGATCGCATGGTTTAAGATTTTCTTGATGTCCTGCCGGTATCCCTGGGTCAGATATTTCAGAGAGAGCGCAACTCGTTTCGGCGTTTTCAGGAGCCCCTCCCTTGCCGGATCTTCGCCTAAGTACCCCAGGAGTTCCTGAATAATTTCTTTCATCCGTTGAATTTCATGGGTTTTGTCCGCAGTGGTTAAAATCACGTCCGACGCCTCTTTTGTTATGAATTCCGACTTATGTTCTAACTCGGGATAGGATTTCCGTCAAGCTTTTAGCCGTTTGAACAAATCCCCGGGCTGCCGGATGATCCGGCATTGCCACCACGATCGGATTTCCCAAATCCCCACACTCGCGCACCGAAGTCTGAAGCGGTATCTGGCCAAGATAGGGAACTCCAAGTTCAGCCGCGGTTTTCCGACCCCCACCCCAGCCAAAAATTTCACCGGTCATGTTTTCGACAATCCCCAAAATTGACACCCCAGTCGTGCGAAACATAGCCGCAGCCTTGCGGGCATCCAATAATGAGACTTCCTGAGGCAGTCTCACAATCAGCGCGCTCGAAACAGGAACGGTTTGAACCAAAGAAATCTGGACATCTCCTGTCCCTGGAGGAAGGTCCACAAAAAGATAATCCAGCGACCCCCACTTGACCTGCTGAAGAAACTGCGTGACGGCTTTATGAAGCATTGGACCTCGCCAGACAATGGCTTGATCCGGCGACGCCAAAAGCCCCATCGAAATGATTTTAACCCCGAATCGTTCGACGGGTATCATCTTCTTATCCGGTGTCACGCCCGGCTGTGTATCCGAATCCAGTCCCATCATCAAGGGAACATTCGGGCCGTAAATATCCCCATCCATCAAACCAACTCGATAACCCAAGCCTTGTAACGCACAAGCCAGATTCACAGCAACAGTGGTTTTACCGACGCCGCCCTTGCCGCTCGCCACAGCTAGAATATGATCGACTCCTGCAATGGGCAAAACCTTAGATAATGTGACGCCGTATCGTTGCGGCACGGTCACGTCAATCCTCACTTCTCGAACACCTCCGCAGGAAGCCAAGCGCTCGTTTGCTTCCGCCCTCACCTTTTCCCGCAGATCGTTCTCAGGAAATGCGATTTCGAGCCGCACATAAACACTTCCGCCCTCAACTCGTATCTCTTTAACCATACCACTCGAGACAATATCCCGCCCAAGTTTTGGATCCTGAACCTGTCGGAGAATATTTACAATCGTATCGCGGGTAACACCCATAGAAATTCACCTTTCCCGAATTCAACCTAAGAGGGCTGAAGAATCAAAGAAATCCGTTTTGGGAGGCTTGAAAAGCGTCCTCATTATGCCACTGCCCAGCGGAAAGTCAAGAAAGCGGCAGATGAAAGCGGCAAATGGGAATGGACGAAAAAATCTCCGTTTTTTATCCCCAAAGTAGAACCGGCTTCCACTTTACGAACAATAGAGTGCTAAAGGGACGTGGAAGGAAGCGGCAGTATGTGAACGTTTCAATTATTCGATGCCGATTCTACTTTGGCGTAGGATTTCACGGAAGCGTATGACCGCGGCCGGGCTGGCTAAGGGGTAGAGATCCCGGCTTTCGATGAGTTTGGGATAATGCTTCAATGCCGAACGGTAGTGATCGATGGCCCGTTTTTCGAATCGGCGGGCTTGAGCCGGATCAGCTGTCTCGATCGAGGCCGTCATGTAGAAGGCACTTGCGGACAATTCGCCCAGATAAAAACGAGGCAGGCAGTCCCGCATCCGTTCGAAGGTCTCCTCAATTCCCTTTTCATCCTCAGCGGCAAGGAAGAAACGGGCGCGCTCCTGATAAAGCGTCAGCCTGAAAGGATCTCGTCGAATCGCCTCATCGATCGCATTCCGGAATCTGATAAGGTTTGCCGTATCGGGATTACCGTCATACCGCTTCTGGAAGTATTTGGCAAGGGCCTCCGGATAATTCGCGCTGAATGGATCCAGGCGCATGGCGATTGTCAATTGCTGTTCGTTCGGGATTCCCTGAAGAAGGCTATGAGCACGGAGCCTGCCGACCGACAAAAGAACAATCGACAAGGCCATCAGAAGAACAAAGCCGATTGTCAAACGCCTCAGGGTATATTTTTTTATTTTAAAAGCCTGGACCGTTTTATCTCTTTCATTCTTTTCTTCCGGTCCGCCTTCCAGGGCATCAAGAAAATTTGAGGAATCCCCCAATCCCATAGTCATGGCCAAAAGCCAAAACAACTGGGGAACATAAAAAGTTGGATCCGCCAGGGCATGAACCGAAAACGCAAGCACCGAAGCAAGGGAGGCTAGGAGCATGTAACTTAAAAAATAACTTCTTGTCTTCAAGGACCGGGTCACGCACCAAACAAGAAAAACCCCTATCCCTCCGGCCAGGCAAAAGATTCCGGGCACTCCAGTCTCCGCCCAAATCCACAGAAAATCGTTATAAGAACGTTCGGGGAAATGGTCGAAGGGCGGGGCATGATACACAAGCCAACCCCAGTGAAAATTTCCCAAACCGACCCCAAAGAGCCCGCACTTTTTGACCAACTGCCAGCTTACTCCCATTGTGAGCGCACGAATCCCATTAAACTGAATCTCTTCCGAAACGGTCTTGGCGATTGTGCCGATTTCACGGATCACTTCCTTCATGCCGAAAACCAGAAGGAAGCACACGAGAATCCCAAGCGTAACAGCAATCCGTTTCAAGGCCTGAGTACGCCGTCGATGCGCGAAGATAAACACAAAGGCATACACAACCGCAGCTGCCCAAAATGCAAGGATGCCGCCGCGGGATTTCGTCACGTGAATCGCCGT
>JAMWDC010000042.1 GCA_023819025.1 Candidatus Omnitrophota bacterium
GTAATAAGACTGGCCTCTTTTTTTTCGTCGAACCGTATGCTGTGATTCATGGCGCGTTGTACTGATCAATCCAGCCGCCGCCTAAAACGCGGGACCCTTCATAAAAAACCGCCGCTTGGCCCGGCGTTATGGCCTCTTGGGGATCATCAAAAATCACGTGAACTGAGTTTGCATCGACGAGCGCTACTTGGGCCAGGGCCTTTTTATGTTGGGAACGGATTTTAACATGGATCCGTAATCGCTCGTGGGGTTCGGGCCTTAAGAACCATTGAACATTGCCGACAATGCACGATTGACTCATTACATCAGGCCGTGTTCCCACAATGACCTCGTTTTTTTTCGGATCGGTGCCGATCACATACAATCTCTCCCGATAAGGAACGCCTAACCCGCGTCTTTGACCGCGCGTATAATGAAAATATCCTCCATGCCTTCCCAAAATTTTACCGTCCTTGGTGGTAATCACCCCGCGGGGCTCGTCCACTGTATTTTGCATTCCCAATTCTTTTCTCAGGTATTCGCGTTCGAGAAAAGAACCGTAATCATGATCCGGTACAAAACAAATCTCCTGGGAATCGGATTTATCCATCACCGCAAGATTCCATTGCCGGGCCTTGGCCCGGACCTCCGATTTGCGATAACAACCCAGAGGAAGGATCAACGACCGAAGCACATCCTGATCCAGAGGAAATAAGACATAGGACTGATCTTTCAAGGAATCCATTCCTTCCAGAATGTAATAAGATTCCCGGAGGGGTTCATAACCGATTTGAGCATAATGTCCGGTCGCGATAAAATCAAACCCAAGTTGCCGGGCTCGATCCAAGAAGAGCCGGAATTTGATATGTGCGTTACAGAGGATACAAGGATTGGGTGTTCGGCCTCTTAGGTATTCCGAGGCAAACGAGTCAATCACATATGCCTTGAATTCCTTTTCAAAATTAAAAACCCAATGCCGAATTCCGAGTAAATCGGCAACACCCCTGGCATCTTTGAGTCCGGAAACGCCGCAACAGGCCTTCCGTTCCTTGCTAACGCATCCTTCGGGCAACCATGTCCGGATTGTTGCCCCTCCGACCTCATGGCCTTCGTCTTTCAGGAGGGCGGCCGTTACCGAACTATCGACGCCACCGCTCATCGCAACCAAGATTTTCTTCTTTTCCAAAGCCGTGCCTCATTCTCTCCGACGCCCAACCCACAGACACAAAAAATGGTCCACCCAAAGATCTTGCGGGTTGGATGCTAACGAATCACCTGGTACGGGAGCGGTTAAACAATCAGGGTTGTGTCTGCGAGAATCTTGTCGATTTGTATTCTTTCTTGAAAGATCTCTTTGAGTTTTCCGAACCGACAACTTTCAACATCCAGATCGTCAATGTCCGGGATACTTCCAAGAACCGAGACGCCGCTTAAATCATGAATCACCTTCGGATTGGTGATCTCGGCCAAAGAATAATTCACGTTCGGGATCCGATTAAAAATGATCCCGCGGATATCAAATCCGCGAATAATGGCGGCATCCACGGTCAGGAGGGTGTGATTGATACTGCCCAACCCGCTACGGGCGACGATCACCACTGGCAGATGAAATTCGCGGATCAGGTTTGAAACAAAGTAATCCTTGGCAATCGGAACGAGCAACCCGCCGATTCCTTCGACGATAATAAAATCGTAATGTTTTTGAAGCTCACAGTAGGCACGGCTGATTCTTTCAAGATCGACATCCTTTCGTTCCAGGATGGATGCCACATGGGGTGCCAAGGCACTTCGAAATCGGGAGGGACAAATCAGGGGTGGAAACTCATTTTCCGCCGCTTCCATCAAAAAGGCGGCATCGTAAGATACTAACCGTTTCTCGGCGCCGTGACAATCCGTAGCAACTGGCTTCATAACGCCGACTTTGATGCCGCGTTCTTTTAAAACCAGGGCCAACCCCGCAGCCACAACGGTTTTGCCGACTGCTGTATCCGTTCCTGTAATAAAGACTCCCTGTTTGGAAGAAACTGTCATTCGGATGGCACCTCTAGTTTTTTATCGTTGCTTCCGCAATCGACGCGTAAGTGATATCCAGCAACTGACTCAGTTCACGTTCTTTCATGGCTAAAGGCGGCATCAAAACAATTACCGGACCCAGAGGTCTCAGGATTGCCCCTTTTTCGCGGGCCTTTTCAATAACCCGGATCCCGATTTTCTGGGCCAAAGGGAACGGCGTCTTTGTCTTTTTATCCTTCACCAACTCGATGCCGACCATGAAACCTACCTGCCGGATATCGCCCACGGTTGGGATGTCATAAAAATCCCGAAGTCTCTTTTTCAAAAAGGCGATTTTCGGCTGCAGCCGTTTCAGGACCTGATTCTTATCAAAGAGTTCGAGACTGGCTATGGCCGCCCGACAGGCCAAGGGATTCGCCGTGTAGGTATGGCCGTGAAAAAAGGTTTTGCAGTCCGCATATCCTCCCAAAAAGGCTTCGTAAATTTCCTCCGTCGCCAGGGTTGCTGCAAGTGGCAAGTAACCTCCGCTCAATCCCTTGGCAACCGCCAGAAGATCCGGAGTTACACCTTCGTGATCACAAGCAAACATCTTTCCCGTTCTGCCAAAGCCCGTTGCGACTTCGTCAAAAATAAGAAGGGTATTATATCTTTTCGTCAATTCACGCGCACGTGAAATATAGCCTACCGGCTGATCAATCATTCCCGCAGCCCCCTGCATCAATGTTTCCATCACAAACGCTGCGAGTTCTTCATGATGTTCGCTCAAAACTCTTTCCATCGCCGACAATGCTTCGTCCTTGACCCGTTCGGGATCGTCACCCGAAGGCCAGCGATACCGATAGGGGGACGGCACCGCATAGGTATCAAAAAGAAGAGGTTGAAACAGATGATGAAACAAATCGATACCGCCTAGACTGACGGCCCCTAATGTATCTCCGTGATAAGCATTTGTGAGTCTGGCAAATTTGACTTTCTTTGGATGCCCTCGGTGCTGCCAATATTGAAACGCCATTTTGACAGCAACCTCTACAGCTTCGGATCCGGAATCGGAATAAAAAACCCGGGTGAGACCAGCGGGAGCCCGATGGATCAATTGTTCGGCTAATTCAATGGCGGGGGGGTTGGATAGCCCAAGAAATGTGGAATGGGCAACGCGCTTTAATTGATCGCGAATGGCCCGATCAATGACCGAGACCTGATGACCGTGCACATTGCACCAGAGAGACGAAATGCCGTCCAAATACCGTCGGCCATGACTATCTTCCAAATACACTCCCTTGGCCTTTTCAATAACCAGGATCTCTTCGGCCTGCCAATCCCGCATTTGGGTAAAAGGATGCCACAAGTAACGTTTGTCTCTCACTTCAAGCGAATGTGCCGTTTTGGAATGGGCAGATACGACTTCTGATTTCTTATATCGGCTGACTTTCGGATGGACGCTTGTCATCTTAGAATGATCAATTTGTGGTTTAAAAATAACACTTCATCGAGTTCTTGAAAACGATAGACCGAACAGGAATTCCCTCAGACGTTTAAAAGCTTAGGACGACATGCCGATCGTCTCTTCCGATCATGCAGCGTATACGATTTTTCCCTTCCCGTTTCGCCTGGTAAAGTGCAAGATCGGCCCGTATCAAAAAATCCGTCTTGCTTTCCCCGGCCCGATAGGAAGTCACGCCTGCACTGAAAGTACAATCCAGCATTTCTTGAACCTGAAGAAGAAGTCGGGATAGAAATTTCTCCGTGCGCACCAGATCCGTATGTGGCAACAAAATACAAAACTCGTCACCTCCATAGCGGGCGACGCAATCTGTGGAACGGATGGAACTTTGGATGAGGCTGGCGAATCGCTGCAACAATTCATCGCCGCGATTGTGGCCATAGGTATCATTGAACGGTTTGAAATTGTCAATGTCAATCAAACACAGAGTCAGGGGAAAATGATAACGTCCCGCGCGTCGGACCTCTTCCTGCATGATTTCGTCAAAACAGGCGCGGTTGAAAATTTGGGTGAGATTGTCATAGGTTGATTGTTTTTCAAGTTCCATCCATTTCCGGCGGATTCGCAACATAACTAAAAACTGAAGATAATTGATCCCAAGAAAGACGAGCAAGAAAACCATGATCACAACATCCGTGGATATGGTCTGTGTGATCTTGGTTCCCATGATCGGGAATATTAGGTAGAGGACGCCGATCAAAGCCGCTAGGTTCAAAAAGGCCGCACTCTTTTGAATGGTCCCTTCCAACCCAAAGAGGCGACGCCCTTCGTCCGCAAGTTTAGAGAGTCTTTGCTTTGTAAACTTCAATTAAAAAGCTCCTTTGACTGATTAACGGTCTTCAATGCCGATAAATTTAGTTTGACCTCACGGAACTTGGCTCGTTTCATCCCTGCCTATCGGCACAGTAAGTATATACCATTTCAATGATCGTGAAAAGGCTTAAGAATGTTCATGTGTTATCCTGAGATCTACTAGTGAAGAAGATCTCTAAGAGTACCCGCAAGGTGCTCGATATCATGGGCCTTATGGGTTGCGCTGATTGTAAGTCTAAGTCTGGCATGATGTTTCGGCACTGCCGGATAACGGATAGCCGGTATCAAGATACCACGGCTTAACAATTCGTTAGATAAGCGTACGGCTGTATCTTCCGGACCTAGCTGAATCGGTATAATCGGCGACTCCGTGGATCCTATGTCTAACCCATTTTTTTTCAATAGGTTAATAGCCTGATTTACGTTGGCCCAAAGTTTATGCCGAATGTCAGGCTCCTCCTCAAGGACTTGAAGAGCTTCAATCGCCGCATTGCAAATCATTGGTGGCAATGAAGTTGCAAAGATGAACGGTCTTGAAAAATTAATTAAATAATCAATCCAGACTTTATCCGCTGCCACAAAGCCTCCCAAACACCCCAAGGCTTTAGAAAGAGTACCCATGATGATATCCACTCGGGCCTCAAGATGGAGGTTTTCGAGAGCTCCTCGGCCTTGATCTCCAAGCACACCTGTACCATGGGCATCGTCCACAATCAGAAGGGAATCGTATTTTTCTTTAATCTCCACAAGTCGTTTCAAATCTGCAACATCACCGTCCATACTGAACACTGTGTCCGTAACAATGAGTTTCTTCTTATAATGAAGGCCGCTTCTCAAGATTTGTTCGCACTTCCCATAATTCTTGTGGGGGAAGACACGGAGTGTTGCGCCGGAAAGCCTGGCCCCATCAATGATCGAAGCATGGCACAATTTGTCCATAACGATCAGGTCGTTGGAACCGGCCAATGCGGTAAGAATCCCCACGTTTGCGAGGTAACCCGTCGTAAATAGCAACGCTTTTTCCTTCTTTTTAAATTCAGCAAGTTTTTCCTCCAGTCGTTGATGCAGAGCCGTAGATCCTGAAATCAATCTCGCGGATCCCGATCCGACACCGTAACGTTCGAGTGCCCACTGTGCTGCTTTCACCACCCGCGGATGCTTGGAGAGCCCCAAATAATCGTTACCGCAGAAAAGTAAGATTTCACGTCCATTCAAAATCGCACGGGGGCCTTCGGCCCATTCAAGTGAGCGGAGGCTGCGATAAAGATTCTTTGCCTGAAGTTCCTGCAGTTCTTCCAATAAAAGTGTCGTTAACATTCTTTCTGATGCCGTATGCCCGTACCGAGGATAACACCATGAGTCCTGCGATCCGGGCTGTGTTTAAACGTTCTTTAATGCAATCGTAGCGACATGACCGCCGAATCCCATGGAAATAGAAATCGCGGCCTGAATGTCCGCCTTACGAACTTTGAGCGGTGTGTAATCGAGATCGCATGCATTGTCTTTGGTCTCGAGATTGATGGTGGGGGGAATCCATTGCTCCCTCATTGCAATAAAAGAAGCAATAATTTCAACCGCTCCCGTCGCACCCAGCATGTGACCGGTCATGGATTTGGTGGAACTCATCGGGATATGATAAGCATGTTGGCCGAATGCAGCTTTGATCTGATTTGTTTCATATAAGTCGCCGGATTGCGTCCCCGTACCATGTAAATTGATGTAATCAATATCGTTTGGCGCCAGACCTGTTTCTTTCATAAGCTGTTTAAGGGTTCGAGCAAGCGCACCCACGTGAGGATCAAAACGAATGCCATCAAAACAGTCTTGCCCGTAGCTATAACCCAGGATCTCCCCATAAATTTTCGCTCCCCGTGCCCGTGCACTTTCGAGTGTTTCAAGAAATACGATACCAGCTCCTTCGCCGATGACAAAACCTTTGCGGTGTTTGTCGAAGGGCCGGATGGCGTCTGGCGACAATACCTTCATTCGATGGTAGCCCGCAAGCATGAGCGGCACGATCGATGCATCGCTGGCGCCGGCAAGACAAAAATCGACAATCCCCTCGCGAACCATCCGCGCCCCTTCGATCACCGCAACCGTTCCTGTTGCGCATGCGGCAACGTAACATTTGGCCGGCCCCTGAATCTTCCACCGCCTTGCGATCCACTGTGAGGCAAAATTTGGAACACTGTTAGCATAAATACGGGCGCCCAAAATCGGGCTGGGATGTTTTTGAAAACGTTCCTTGAAGCGATCGATCGTATGGACACCACCCTTACTGGAACTTACTGAAATACCGATCCGGTAGGGATCGGTTTTGGAGCATTCGAATCGGGCATCCCCGACCGCCTCTGTAGCTCCAGCAATCGCGTATTGAATAAAAGGATCAAGCCCTTGAACATGGAAAACCCGTGCATCAAAATTCTTAACTTGGCAGGCTTGTTTCACCGGAAATTGGGCGACATCAAAGGAGGTAATCTGGGCATTGCCCGAAACGCCTTCCTGAAGACCTTTCGTCAAATCAGGTATCCCGATGCCGATCGGGGTCACTGCCCCCATTCCTGTCACTACAACGCGCCGCTTCATATGCGTTTGTATCGGCTCCCTTCAGATAGAAAACGCAGAATCACCGCAAGTTCAAGAAACTTTCACCGATCTTATACTGCTTATCGATTGTTTCTGGAACAACTGAAGTTCCTATATATTTGGTATATATGCAAGAGAGCATCTAAAATCATCTACGATTTCGCACGCGTTGAAATATTTTGTCCGATTCTCCCGCACCGGAGAGACCGTCAGCCTTTCTTAGCCCCGCCCTTGACCTTGCCGGCGAAACTCAAATATCTTCTGAACCCTAACTCATTTATTCATAGAGGTACCGGGATTCGAAATGAAAAACCTGCCCCGTCACCTGCGACATTCGGTCCGAAAGAAGATAAATCAGAAAATCAGCAACCTCCTCGGGATTCGACACGGCTCCGATCAAACTTGCCTGTAAATTTTTTTGGATCACATCTCCGGGAAGCGGCTCCGTCATCGGTGATTTCATGAATCCAGGATTGACGGCATTGACCAAAATTTTCTTTTTGCCCAGTTCTTGAGCCAGAGACCTCATGAGCCCGATCATTCCCGCTTTCGCTGCGGCGTAATTGGAGACCCCTACCCCACCGTGAAATGCAAGCCGACTTGTCATCATCAATATCTTGCTGACGGGATCTTTTCTAAGAAGGGGTAATAGCTTTTGGGTCAGATAATAGGGGGCCTTCAGGTCCACGTCTAAGACAAAATCCCAATCCTTTTCAGACATATTTTGCAGAAGGGCATCCCGGTTGGTAGCGGCATTGTGGATTAACCCATCGAGGCCCCGAATGTGGGTTTGACACCACTCGGCAAAATCATCAATCGCCCTAAAGTTACTCAAATCCAGCTGAAAACCCGAGGCGCCCATCTGGATCAGCGAGTTTGCCGCATCCTGATGGGTATGATAGGTAAAAAAAATCGTTGCGCCCTGAGGAATCGCCCGGCGGATAAATTCCCGGCCTAACCGACTGGTACCTCCTGTAATGAGAATAGTTTTGCCAGTGAGAATATTTTCCAATTTCAGCGATCGTTTAACTTCACGCCCAAGGGATCTTTAATGAATCTCAGTTTAAGGAAGAATCCGGCGCCGAGAAGATATCCGATTCTTCACGTACCTTGTGAAACCAAAACTCTTTTAAGCTGTATCGACCTTGCGCCGTTCTGCATCCTGATGTCATGTGGTTGGCAAGGGGCGTTGATCATCCGCCGGCTTACAAGAATCGGCATTCTGAATTTTCGGTATTTGATAGCCGGCTCGTTTCAACAGACCGAAATCCTCATTTATCGGATTGCCTTGAGTCGTAAGATAACCTCCCATAATCAAACCGTTGGCACCCCCCTGAAGGGCTTTCTGTTGTTCCTCCTCTGTCAAATTGTACTCTCGACCTCCGGCAAGCTTAATATCAGCATGTGGGTGAATGAATCGAAAAACTGCGATGGTTTTTAGCATTTCTTCGGGTTCCGGCCTCGGTTGATATTCCAGGGGCGTCCCGGGACGTGGATGAAGGATATTGACGGGAAAACAGTGAGGTGAAAAGGGTTTTAATTCGAAGGCAAGACGGATTCGGTCTTCGCGCGTCTCGCCAACATTCAAAATACCGCCGGCACAGACTTCGACAGCCCCCTCCCTTAACATCCGTAAAGCCTCCAACCGACTCTCATAGGTGTGGGAACTGACAATCTTCGGATAAAATTCGCGTGAAGATTGAAGATTGCTATTCACGCGCCGGACTCCTGCTTCTTTGAGTTTTTGAACCCTTTCCTTATTTAAAAAACCTAGCGAACCGTCTAAGTTCAGGCGGGTTTCGGTCCGAAGGCGGCGATAAATCTTGAGGATCCCTTCAAACTCGTCATCCGTTAACCGGACCCCGCTGGTGACCACACAAAAATCCCGGATGCCTTTCGCTTCGAAAACCTTTGCCGCCTTCAAGATTTCCTCTGAAGTCATCAAGCGGTACCTCGGGGCTTCGGTATTGAAATGAACGGACTGGGCGCAAAAAGCGCAGTCTTCCCCGCAAAGATAACTTTTGGCATTCACCAACGAACAGATGGCTGGTTGATTCGAATGAAAATGAAACGTGATTTCCCATGCTGCCTTGAGTAAATGATCCAGATCCGCACGGTCCTCGATTTCAATAAGACGACGGGCCTCCTCAAACGTGATCTGGCCGCCCTCAAAAATTCGGGCTTTCAGTTGATCGATAAAATCATTCATTGTACTGAGCTGCAGGATGTTAACGTTAGGATGGAACGTCTTCGTCCATGCTGAGATAACGCTCGCCGGTATCACAGATCATCGCAACCACTGTTGCCCCGGGACCGAGTTGACGCGCAACGTCCAGCGCGGCCCAGAAAATCGCGCCTGTAGAGATTCCGGAAAGAATCCCTTCCTTTTTGGCAAGCTCCAAGGCGGTGTCCCAAGCGACCCGGTCCTCCACTTGAACAATTTGATCGATAATGCTGCGGTTCAAGACCTCCGGAACAAAACCTGCGCCGATTCCCTAAATTTTATGTGAATTGCTCCAGTTTTCACAGAATAGGATACCTCCTCGCTTAAGGTGGGGACATAGCGATTCGTCACCCCCTCCCTCACCCTCCCCACCGAGGGGAGGGAATAACTGGAGCAACGTATTTTATGTTTGCCCGGACTGCCGCCGGATAAGACCGGGGAACTTTTGGGTTCCACGGCAATGATTCTGATTTTCGGATTTCTCTTTTTAAAAATCTCGCCGCAGCCGGTGATCGTTCCTCCGGTTCCCACGCCGGCGACAAAAGCATCCAATTCCCCGTCTAAAGCCGCCCATATTTCCTCAGCGGTCGTCTCCCGGTGAATTTTGGGATTGGCCGGATTAGTGAACTGGTAAAGTATAAAATTATTTTTGGCCTGTTTCACAATCTCTTTAGCTTTCTCGATCACGCCTTTCATGCCTTCGCCCCCGGGCGTCAAAACCACTCGGGCTCCATAACGTTTCAAGAGATGTCTTCTTTCCATGCTCATGGTATCGGGCATCGTTAAAATGAGTTGTGGTATCCTTTCACCGCGCAAACCAGGGCAAGATCGATTCCCGTATTGCCTAAGGTGGGTTCAACGATTACGGTATCTTTGTGGATGAGGCCCCTTGCCTCCGCATCCCGAATCATGCTTAAACAAATCCTATCTTTGACACTCCCTCCCGGGTTGAAGGATTCCAGTTTCCCGTCGATGACGGCCATCTCGGTGGTTGCCAATCGGTTCAATCGGACCAAGGAGTCCTGCCAATGAAATCCAAGATGGTCTCCCCCATCACAGGTTTGGTGATCCATTTCTGTCCAGAGGACGGCATGAAGAACTCCTATGATTAACTGAATCTTTGCAAAATGGGGACTCCTGTGTTTATACTGTGGGTTGCATCCTTGATAAGACCCAATAGCAGTCAGGAGTCGAAAAAACGGGCCCGAACGGTCATTTTGCAAAAGTCCCGATTAACTGCCAGATTTTCCTTTCATGGATTCCACTAAAATTTTTACGATCTCAGGCCTGGAAAATTCTGCGGGGGGCATTTCACCGCGCGAAAGCATCTCCCGCACTTTGGTCCCGCTCAAACTAACGTGATGGCTTTTATCATGCGGGCAAGTCTTGATCGAAGCCATTGCGGCGCACGTACGGCAATAAAATGTGAAATCAAAAAAAAGCGGGGTGATC
>JAMWDC010000043.1 GCA_023819025.1 Candidatus Omnitrophota bacterium
CCTTTTCCGAGGGATTGCTTCAGGTACTTCTCGAGACGGCGGCGTCACGTACTAACGTTGAAGAAGACAAAATCATTTTAAGACTCGTCTATGCCATGAGGAAGGTGACTCCTCTGGATATTTATCTGAGGGATGCAAATGTCCCGATGAGGATGCGTGCGAGGGCCGTCCTGAACCTCGGATATACAATCAAAGGGATTCTGGCTGCCGGTTTCTTTCCCGCCGATTTGTTCACCACCAACTATGGCCGCAGTTTGTACGGCCGGGTTTTGTTGTATGACTACGATGATTTGGAAGATCTATTGCGATACCGGGTTTTGAACAAGCCGAAGTTGCGGGATGAAGACGAAGGACTGATAGACGAAGCCAAGTTGCTTGTCGAGGCCCCGTATGAATTCTATCCCGAGAAAATCCGTGATTACATGGTTCCCACCTTTCCGAAGGAACTTCAGGATCTTTTCATACAAATGCATGGAGATTTACTGGATCCGAATTATTGGCGCGCGATTCAGGAAAAGGTGCGCAAGGGTGAAGTGCTTGATTTCTATCCGTATCCCGAGGAGAGGCGGTTACGTCCCCAAGTCGTTACGGTCCGTTCGGAGGTACGCCCAACCCAACTCTCGAGTCCCCAGATCCATTTCGCCGGTGAAAGTATGGTTCAGGCTTGGCCCCACGTTGCTTTATCGCAGTCTGCCCACACGGTTTACATTACGGATCATATGGAGGACAGGCTTTTGGAACTTGGAGAAGTTGACAAGTATCTTGCCGAGAAGGATCAGGAAGAACAGGCGCGCCTTGCGAAAATCAGGACACCTAATGTCGATGAAGAATCCCGTTGGAATCGATGGCGGTATTTACGGGATTTGTTTTCCAACGAAGATATCAGGAGAGCAAAACAAATGGTGGATGCGGCAATTGAGTTTCTGGAGGCAAAAGCTAAAAAGCTGCTGGAGAGGGATTGGCAAGCCGGCGCCGAGATGCTCGGGCGTATCAACCGTCTGACCGATTCCACGATGCTTATTGGGATGTTGATGCCTACGTTATTCTTTTATTCGTATCTGGAAGAAGGGGCAAAAGATACCGTCGTCGATCTCAGCGAGGTGTGGGGAGAGAGGTCACAATGGGATCTTAGGAAGACATGGATTTCCTACAGGCGTCGTGCCCTGTTTATTCCGATCCGGTGGCTGATGGTGATGAATCCCCGAAATACGAACCATGTTGCGATTCTCGCTTCCGGGCTTTACAAAGGTCAATTCCTGATTGACCGATTTCACGAACGGTATGATGTCCTGGATTTCAAAACACTCTCGGACGAAGAATACCTTCTGGCGGTTCGGGATATCTATCGTGAAATCAATGAGCTCCGAGGCCATGATATCTACGGGCACAAGGAAAATGAGGAAATCATTAAAAGCGCGATTTTTGAGGGGGCGCAGGCGGAGGCCATGATTCGAGATCTGAGAAAATGGATTGAGATGGATCAAATAACGCGGGAGGTTCAAGGGAAGAAGATCGAAAAGGAAAGTGACAGTGTCCTTCTCGATGCGGTCGCGTTGGATCAAAAAATCGCCCTGAAACGCGAAAAACTTAGTCATTTGATGGCGAAGAAAGAGCAGGCTGGGAAAGAAACGCCGGCTTTCGAGAAATTGGTTCGCCAGATTAGAAAGTTAATGGGCGAAATTAACGAACTTCTTACATCGCTTCAATGGGTTGCCCGTGAGCTAGAACAGCTTGCTCGGCATTACGATCTTTTTGGTAAGACGGCCTATTCGGAACTTTTTTTCAACGATGCAGCGCGGATCTATAAGCGGTATCAAGAGATCGACGATCGAGCCTTTCTTCCCATTCAAAATCAGTACCGCCTTCTTTTGTTTCTGCTGCGCGTCGGTCTTTGGAAGGAATTTATGGAGGAGTTTGAGAATCTACTGACTGGAAAGGCCTTTCAGTCACCCGGGCTGGTCATTCAAAACTTTTTACTCGACTGGTTGGATCGGGATATCCCTCATTTCTTGTACAAACTCGAGGTCCTGCGGGCGATTCACTCGGGGTTCCCGGAGAAACAACAGGAAATTGACGAGGTCAGCCATAGCGTCATTGCCCAATACCGAAAGATGAAAGGGGAAGTTTATGAAAGCGTCATTCCTGGTGAGGGACCGCTCACGACAATCGATGTCGTTGTTGGCTACGGCCGGATGGCTTACCGTAAACCTGCACAAAAGTTAAGAGCAGGCGGTGTAAAACTTATTCAGACAAAGATTGAAAATATACTTAGACGGTGGAGAAAGGAAGGAACCGTTGTTACTGATAGGATTCAGATACGGTTGGAATATTTCTTTGAAGATTCCGGTCAGGATGCAGTGATCCATCGGGTTCGGAGGGGAGGGATTCACCTTTTGATCGTGGGAAAAGAGTTTTTTAAATCATTGGAATCTTCAAAGGAATTGACGCAGATGTTTAAAGAATGGAATCCATCGGGGTTTTTGTGGAATCGGACCACCGCGATCCATGATATTTCATTAAAAACCATTGAGCAGGTTCTTGAGATGCAGATATTCGGGCGCAAAGGCCGGTTCAGCCAGCGTTCAGAAATACGCACAGTTCCTTCCAGTGATGAGTCGAAGCTTACGATGCCCATCAGGGGGATAACGTCAGACCAGATTCCCTCGGATTTAGCCACCCATGTATTACAACCTGAGGTAAGACGTTTGACAACAGAGTGTACACGGGATGTCCTTCGCGAGCGTTTTCGCTACCTCTTTGATATTGAAGTTTTCAGGGCGATGGTCCGTGTGATGTTAACGCCCAACCTTCGAGAGGGAAAGACCGCCATCAAAACAGCTCATCCGATTGAGGCTGGGAACAAGGCCCTTACGGAGATTCGTATTAAACCTGAGCGATTAAACCGAGCAATGCGAATGTTAGGGATCAAATCAACACTAGAGATGGCAGACGGTTACATCATTGGCCCTGGCATTGTGTTGGATTATGGCGGGTTGCCGGCAATAAGGAAGCTTTTTAGAGGGAAACCTCTTGTAGTTTTAGCACAGCCCGTACACAAGGTTATTATTGAACGGTACAATCAGGAGGTTCTAATACCTAAGAAGAGAATACCGATTCCAGTAGCAGACAACGTCGCAGAGGCCATAGAGCTGTTGAAAACGATTAAGCCCGAGTTGAATCGGGTCCGTCCGCGGCATCGGTTTCGTATATGCGGAGTTCTTGGGACACCGGACCTATGGCTTGCAGAAGCTCTAAAAGACAGAATAGGCGACAACATTATTGTTATTACTCAAAATGTGTTCAGCAGAATGGTGAAAGTTGCTAAATTAGATCGTATCATTAATGACTTTAGACGGGAATTTTACGTTACAAGATCGGCATAAGGCCATTATTTTTAATAAGTTATAAATTATCCTGTACATACGGTTTTGATTGATTTTTGAGCAAAACCTTACAGGAAAAAACAATTTTGTAATCTAAAGGAGTTTGAGAAGACATTCAACGTAGTCTGGGTTGTGACCCAAAAAACCGTTCGCAAGGATATTTTTGTAAATTATCTCTATTTTTTTAATTTGTTAACTCTTTAGAAGAAAATAGATTATGACTTACTAGTGTCGAGAGTCACTTGACTTGTTAACAATTTCGTTATGGTGTTTCAAAATGAGGCAGATTGTTTAAGCATGTAACGGACGTTGAAGTAACTTCTTATAGGGTAGTAAGTAAAAAATTCGGCTTCGAGCGGGGTTTTTGGAACTTTAAGGAAACCCACAACAGTTTTGTGGAGATCGCAATCGAAAGTAAGAACAGTCCCCGCATACTTTTGAAAAAAGTTTCTATTTAGTCTATACAACTTTTATCATCATGAGTATAATACGTTGCTGTTTTTTCAGGACAGCATGGTGAGAAGTGCAGGACGAGTTTTAGTTCGGGAATGTACTGAATGAATGCTTTGTAGGAAATTTAACGCATATAAATGGGTTGTTAAAAGTTAGCCACTTCATTCAGTGATGTTTCTGCGAATGATACCTGCCGAAGTCTGATCTAACCAAAGGTTTAAAAATCAAGGAAGACGTTGTCTCTCAAAAATGTTTTCAAGGAGGAAGCAATGGCAATGAAGGATGCGAGATTACAGCAGGCCCAGCAAAGGAAAATAGATTTTGATAAGACGGCATTCCAATTGATGGCGCCGGAAGCGACCAAGGTTACATTGACCGGCGATTTTGCAAAGTGGGATGCCAGTGGTATTCCGATGAAGAAAAGTAAGACAGGTCTCTGGAAAGCCGAAGTTGCGCTCAAGCCTGGACGCTACGAGTATAAATTTGTTGTGGATGGACAATGGTGGAATGATCCGGCGAACAGCAAGATGGTTCGCAATGCCCACGGGACGTATAACTCTGTTATTGAAGTGAAATAATTTTTTGACAGGAATGCCAATCGAATGAGGATAGCCCTATTATCGTGGGAGTCCTGCCACTCGATCTATGTGGGTGGTGTGGCTATTCACGTAACCGAACTTGCCTGTGCTTTAGAACGGAAAGGTCATGAGGTCCATGTTTTTACCCGGATGGGCCGACCTGACCATGCACTCTACGAGCGGATCCACGGAGTTCATTACCACAGGGTTCCATTTAGCGGTCATCCTGATTTCATTGAAGAGATCAACAATATGTGCCGCTCCTTCGTTAATGCCGTTTTCCAGACGGAGGATTATATCGGCCCCTTTGATGTAGTGCATGCCCATGACTGGCTGACTGCCAATGCAATGATCTGGATCAAACAGGGCCGGGGCCGAAGAGCGGTTCTAACGATCCACTCGACCGAGTACGGGCGTTGCGGGAACAACTTCTACGGGGGTGGTTCCGCGCGGATCCGTCATATCGAGTGGAACGGAACATATTCAGCCGATCACGTGATTACGGTTTCAAAATCTCTCAAGAATGAAGTCATGTGGATCTATAACACACCCTACGACAAGATTACGCCGATTTATAACGGGATCAATTGCAGAAATTACGACGGTTGGATCGATCCAGGGAGTGTTAAAAGGATGTACGGCATAGGTCCCTTGGATCCGATGGTGCTATTTGTCGGCCGTATGGTGTTTCAGAAAGGTCCCGATCTTCTGGTGGAAAGTATCCCGCACGTTTTGAAGTTTTATCCAAATGCCAAATTTGTTTTTGTCGGCGATGGTGGAATGCGCGGGAGTGTCGAAGATCGGGCGCGCCGCATGGGGATTTCTCATGCAACTAGGTTTATCGGTCAACACAACGGTTGGCGTCTTACGGATCTTTACAAGGCCTGTGATTGTGTTTGCGTTCCGAGCCGTAACGAACCCTTTGGGATTGTGATCCTTGAAGCCTGGAGTGCAGGCAAGCCGGTTGTGGCAAGTTCCAACGGCGGTCCTTCCGAGATCGTATGGCATGGCGTCAATGGTTATAAAATTTACGATAACCCTGATTCTGTCGCCTGGGGAGTGGGAACTCTATTTTCCGATTTTGATCATGCGCGATGGATGGGAAGAAACGGGAGAATAGCTGTTGAAACAGTTTTTTCTTGGGATGTCATTGCCGACGAGGTGTTGTCCTTATATTACAGTTAAGGAGATAGGTAGTGCAAAGGCCGGTCCCGAGCCGAGAAAAAAGAAAGAAAGAAAAGCAAGAGGACAAGTCTATCCCGCCCGCACCCGCTCAAGAAACACCCAAAACTGTACTTCTTAAAACCGAATCGTCACCCGTTGCGTCAACCCCGCAACACGAAATCAAACAGCCTGAATCTTTCCCGCCACCCATTGCAGTTCCTCCATCAGCAATCTCTCAGCAGAAGTCCGAATCGCCTCCTCCGCCCGGACCACCTCCGAGGTATCACCCTCAAGTTCACGAGTCGAAATCGTCCAGTGTATCTGTGCCCACATATCACCCAGTACCTTCAGCCTTCCACGGCCCCATCCCTCAACTCCGGCATCGGGTAGCAAGGAAGCCGGCATTTGTTGACAATTATGATTTGCCGTCCAGTTACAACGAAACCAATTTGACGCTCATTGCCCGAGATCCGCATTGGGTTCACGCATACTGGGAGATTACGCCGACTGCCATCGAAGAAATTAGGAGTAAGATCGGATCTGAATTTGACAGATCAACGATCACCCTTAGGATGCATGATGTGACCTGTGTAGATTTTAACGGCCACAATGCCAATCGGTCTTTTGATATCGATGTCGGTCCCCACGCACACAGCTGGTATGTGAACCTTTGGTGTGACAATGTTTCCTATTGCGGTGATATCGGGGTTCGTTCCCCGGAAGGTAATTTTTACGTTTTGGCACGATCCAATATGATCGAGACCCCTCGAGCCGGATCGTCGGGCCGGGGCGAGATGATCTGGATGCGGGTCGATGATGAAGAAGCCGAACCGCCCTATGTGTTGGTGGAAGAGACTCTTGAGGCAAAAAAGGCAAAAGGGCGTTCCGTGAAAAAGGTTTTACCTTCCTTTGAATCCAAGGCTACCCGCCACAGGATCTATTACTTGACCGAAGATGATATCCGGGCTTATTATTCCCGGCTTTTTCCAAATTTGCGGCGCGTGTTAAGACGCGGCAAGGGTTCTCTTGGCAGGGAGGGTGTCGATCTAAGCGGACGTAAATATCGGATTGTTCTTAAAGACGGGGAAGTTATTTTTGATGATATTCTTCTTAAGAACCTCTCGAAACGGCAATTCTTAAAGAAAATATTAGGCGGGGCTTCGGAAGAATTGTTCGAGATTGGTGAACTCGGTGGCAGTGAATCCGCGGCCAAAGGTGGTGCAAGCGAGAGGAAAGAGCTTGCCAAACGCCGGCAATTCTTTTTTGAATTATGGACTGAACTTTTAGTTTATGGCCGTACCGAACCGGATGCCGAGGTATGGCACGGAAATAAATGGGTCAAGCTTCGCGACGACGGTACTTTTTCTCTGAGGTTCGCCCTTCCGGACGGAAGGATACCGCTTGAATTCGTTGCGTTATCCAAGGATAAGACGGACAAGAGGAGCATCGTCACCGCGGTCGAGCGCCAAAAGACCATCTACCATCCTTAGTCTTAAAGATCGGAGAAGATAAAAGTGGATTATAAAGGTTACCTTTGTCTTGTGTTACACGCACACTTGCCTTATGTCCGCCATCCGGAAGAGGAATATTTCCTTGAGGAGAACTGGCTTTATGAGGCGATCACCGAGACCTATATTCCTCTCATTGAAGTCTATGACCGGCTGGTCAAAGACGGTGTTGATTTCCGAATCACCATGTCGCTCACGCCGCCGCTGGCGTCGATGCTCAAAGATCCACTGTTGCAGGAACGTTATCTCCGGCATATCGACAAGTTGATCGAACTTGCGGAAAAGGAAATCGAACGCACGGGTTTCGAACCCCTGTATCACGGACTAGCCTTGATGTATCACAGGAGATTTGTGGAGGCGCGGGATGTTTTTGTGCATAAGTATAAAAGAGACTTAACGACGGCTTTCAAAAAATTCCAGAACCTTGGCGTATTGGAGGTTGCCGCATCGTGTGCGACTCACGGGTTTTTACCGAATTTGCGGGTGAACGAATCCGATGTGCGGGCCCAAATTTTTACAGGAATCGACAATTACCGAAAGGTGTTTGGCAGGGATCCGAAAGGTTTTTGGCTGCCGGAGTGCGGTTATTATCCGGGGGTCGATAAGATCCTGAAGGAAGCGGGGATCCGCTATTTCTTCATCGATTCCCACGGGATTTTGAATGCGGACCCTGTCCCGCGCTACAGTGTTTATGCACCGGTCTATTGTCCGACTGGTGTCGCTGCTTTTGGACGCGATTGGGAATCCTCAAAGCAGGTTTGGAGTTCGAAAGAGGGGTATCCGGGCGATCCGGATTACCGGGAATATTACCGGGATATCGGCTATGAACTCGAATATGACTATATCAAACCTTATATTCATCATTGCGGTTTCAGAATCAATACCGGGATGAAATATTGGAGAATTACGGGGAACACGGAATATAAAGAGGCCTATCGGCCCGATTGGGCTCGGGAAAAGGCAGCCACCCACGCGGGAAATTTCATGTTCAACCGCGAGAAGCAAGTGGAACACCTGTCTGCGCATATAGACCGAAAACCCATCATTATTGCTCCTTACGATGCCGAACTTTTCGGCCACTGGTGGTTTGAAGGCCCGATGTGGATTGATTTTCTGGCGCGCAAGATGGCCTATGATCAAAAGACCGTAAGACTGATTACCCCAACGGAATATTTAAGAGAATATCCTACCAATCAGATGTCACTTCCATCGGCATCGAGCTGGGGCTGGAAAGGGTATAGCGAATTCTGGCTCGAGGGTGGAAATGACTGGTTGTATCCCCATCTGCATGCTGCCGGCCGCAGGATGGTCCGTCTTGCTGAAAAATATCGTTCTTTTCTGAAGACCGCTTCGAAAAGAACACTCATCCGTCGCGCCCTGAACCAAGCGGCCCGGGAACTGCTTTTGGCTGAGGCCAGCGACTGGCCGTTCATTATGAAAACAGGGACTATGGTTCCTTATGCCCACAAGAGATTCAAATCCCATATCAGCCGGTTCACCCGTTTGTATGAGGATTTGATGAAAGGGCAAGTGGACGGTGACTGGCTGAGGGAAGTGGAATGGCGGGATAATATTTTTTCGGATCTGGATTGTGTGAGTTATTATTTGTCAAAAACGGAAGGACAAACGGCCTCAGAATCTAAGGAACATCCCGAGTCCTGTGAGAAACGGATACCCGAAGAGTTCATGAGACCGATATCGGGGATTAAAGCTGAGAAAACTACGGGACCCAGAACAAAAATGGCGGCGTTCCATGCGACCAAGTCCCGGGAAAGAAGGAAAGCAGTTCTTGTTTCTTGATGATGTGGGCATCCGATATTATTGACGGTCTACCCAATATCAGTTTTGACGAAGATGACAGAGTTCGTTTAGTTCCCACAAAAGATAAGATCTACGCCCCGATCTCCAATATTGCCTTTGATAGGGTTCAATCAAGTTGCGGAATCGCCCTCCACATGCATCAGCCCACGATCCCTGCCAAGACGGAAGATTTGCGCACCGCCGGGTTAATCTCCAATCTTCAGTACATGATGGAGCATCAGGATTTTGGGGATAATCACAACGCGCCGGTCTTTCTTTGGTGCTATACCCGGATGTCGGATATCATTCGGGAACTTGTCTCGCAAGGGGGGAATCCCCGGGTGATGTTGGACTATTCGGGAAATCTTCTTTGGGGTCTGAGGCAGATGGAGGAGTCCAAGGTCCTGGATAATCTGAGCCATATTACTTCCTCCAAAAAATATTACCGGTACGTCGAATGGCTCGGGACCATGTGGTCCCATGCGGTTGTCACTTCGACCCCCATCCCGGATCTCAAGTTGCACATGATGGCATGGCGACAGCATTTTGCTTCGATTTTCGGTGTGGATGCCGTTCGCAGGGTGAAAGGTTTTTCTCCGCCGGAAATGCACCTTCCGATTCATCCCGATGTTTGCTTTGAATATGTCAAAACCCTTAAAGAATGCGGTTATGAATGGCTGATGGTTCAGGAACACACGATCGAGAACCCGGATGGTAGCGGGATCCGGCGGCCTCATTTCCCTCACCGGCTCGTTGCCAGAAACTCCTTGGGAAAGGTCGAAGAAATAACCGTTCTGATTAAGACACAGGGATCGGACACAAAACTCGTAGCTCAAATGCAGCCCTATTATGAGGCGAAATCGCGTGGCCGGGAGGATTACGGTGGCCGGAATCTCCCGCCTTATGTCCTTCAGATCGGAGACGGCGAAAACGGCGGCGTCATGATGAACGAATTCCCGCCGTGCTACAAACTTGCGTTTCACGAAATCGGACGAGAGGGTGTGGTGGCCATGAACGGTTCGGAATACTTGGAATTCCTCGAGGGGGCCGGCATTGGCAAGAAGTCTTTTCTACCCGTTCAACCGGTGCAGCAGCATCGGATATGGGAACTCGTGAACGACTATCATCCCGGCGCCTGCGATGAGGCGATCCGTGCGATTCAGGAAAAAGACCGTGGTTTTAATTTGGACAAGGGGTCCTGGACGAATGATCGAAACTGGGTCAAGGGTTATGAGAACGTTTTGGATCCCATCAACAAGTTGAGTGTTGCATTTCATCGGAAATATGATGGTAAAAAAATCGACAAACGGGACTGTGCCTATCGGGAGGCCTTATTGCATCTTCTTTTGTCGCAAACCAGCTGTTTTCGTTATTGGGGACAGGGGAGATGGACTGATTATGCAAGCGAGATTTGCCGCCGAGGTATGGAAAGTTTGTATCCTGGTTCGGGGATCGGTCATTCGCCGTCCGGAAATCCAGGCAATTCCCACCGGGGTACCAGATCCACCGATGCCGAGTTGAAAGAAGGAAATAATCTGAGATCCAAAAAAAGGGTGATGACCATGAAAAAGGAAACTGTTGTCAAGACTCCGCCGCCAAGCCAGGACAAGGAGAAAATGCCCAACGACATTCAATATATGCTTGGTTTGCATATGCACCAGCCCCCGGGC
>JAMWDC010000044.1 GCA_023819025.1 Candidatus Omnitrophota bacterium
TTTTCGCCCTCACCCTCGGTGTCGTCATCAAGGAAATCCGGGAGCCGAAAGAACTGACGACCGAAATCTACACGTCCTTAGACTTGTCGTTTAGTGTCCAGGATGTTCAAAAGATACTCCTTGGTAAGGATGCACAAGGTGCCGCGGTGGAGCTCGTTAAAGACAATGATGTTTGGAAAATTCCCTTACTTTGGAATGCCAAAGCCGATCAGGCGAAGGTTTATGATTTTTTGAAAAAACTCCGCGCGATGAAGGGGGAACTCCGTGTGTCGGATCCATCCCTCTTCATGGATTTTAAAATCGGCGATGAGGAGGCTTTGAAAATCAGGCTGGTCGATTTTACAGGCCGTGAGGTCTTGAATCTTCTTTTGGGTGCGTCGGTGTCGGCAGCGGCTGAGACATTTGTCCGCAAAGTGGGTTCCAAGGATGTTTATATGGCGGATCTCAATCTGTGGCCCCTGATGGGAATTTATGGCGACCCGGGGACGGAAACCCTCTCGAATAATTTTTGGTCAGACTTGCGGCCGATCACGATAGATGTCGGTGAGATCAGGGAAATCGCTATCAAACGTTTTGAAAAAGGCAAAGAGAAAATCACCACAGGCCTTGTCCGGGGCATCGATCAAAAGGACGCGGATAAGAAAATGTGGCGGTATTCCGGAAAGGATCTGGCCTTGAAGGTTGACGAAAATAAGGTTAAGGATTTTCTGCAGACTCTATCCCGTTGGCAAGCCGAAGAAGTCCTCAATCCCGAAGCCCAGGATTACGGCTTTAAAAACCCTTTCCTGGAATTGAGGTTCGTGACCGAATCCACACGGGAGATTGTCCTGACTGTCGCCCGGGAAAACGAGAAAAGCAAAGTGTATTTTGTCCGTGTATCGACGGAGCCCGTGGTCTATAAGACCTCCGAATATTACGTACAGAAATTGGATACCGCGGATAGCGCGTTTGTACTCCAAGAGTCCGGATCTCAAGAGACGAAATCCGAGCCCTCCGCTAAATCAACGTAGCCGTCCAGCCTTTGTGTCATCCATCGACCGCAGATTGCGACGGCCGAGAGATGGCGGTTGACGGAGAGGACGGTTACGAAGAACGGATCATGCGATATTTCCTCCAATATTTTCTGCCGGGGTTATTTTTAATTCTTTTAGCCTTTCTTGCCGGCCTGCAACGGAATCCGTTTTTGGGACTTTTGGGATTTCTGCCATTTTTTGTCATCGGGATGACGCTTCTGATCGAGGGGCTCCGCAAGAAGAAATCCTGAAGAGGAGGAATTGGGACCGATGTCCCGGTTTTCCTGTGCATTGCCGAATCCGCCGAGGAACGATTTCACGGACCGCCTGAGGAGTGGAAGATGTGGATCTCCATCCTTTTAAATTTTATCGGTTTTACGTCCGCCGTGAGTTTGGTGATGATCGCGGTTTTGTTCTTTCCGTATGCCCTGCAGGGGAATTTTCATATTCTCCAGGAGTTCTTTCAAACCTATCCAGGCAGCGAGCCTTTTGTGATCTTTATGTTTCCTGTGATCCTCATCGGAGGCGCGGCGTGGATTGGGCGAAGCCTACAGCGGGGACTTATGAAGATCCGGGAGTTTCGGACCCGTTACCGTCATGATGCTTGACCGGATAGCACCGGGGGTCGAGTGATGTCTTTTAAAAAAAAGAAAACTTACAAAAGTGCGGTTGTTATTATTCCTCCGGAGGAATGCTGGCCCCCGATTCAGGCCATTCGGGGGAAAATCGACACACATTTTAGAAGGTGGATGCCGCATATCAATCTGCTCTATCCTTTCCGGCCTCGTGACGAGTTTGAGCCGATGGCGGAGAAATTCAATTTGTTATGCCGTGATGTCAAATCTTTTGACGTTACCTTGGGGGAATTCCGTTCATTTTCCTATGGGAAAGAGAACTATACCCTTTGGTTAGCCCCGCAGCCGAAAGAGACCTTAATGGCTTTGCAGAATCTCCTGTGGCGCTTGGTTCCCGATTGTAATGAGGTGAGGCGTTTTGAAAATGGTTTCACCCCGCATCTCAGTGTTGGACAGTCCAAAGGTAAGGGCGCGACGGAGGCATTGATTCAGGCTTTGCAGGAGACATGGAAGCCTATCCGTTTTACCGTGAAGGAAATTTGTATGATCTGGCGCAACGATCCTCCGGACGATGTTTTCCGAGCTGCTCATAAAATAGCCTTGAAAGTCGATACCCCTTAATTCCGTCCCAAAGGCCACTGTTTCATGAATGGGGTTCGGTGTTTGGTACTTGGTTCCGAGCGTAATCAGTCGTATAATTTTTGTGTCATTTGAGCAGTCAGAGACCAAGCGACGGTTCTTGATATTTTAAGATAAAGATTTCTCCCGGGGGGGAGGGATCCTCGGGACGAGAGGGCAAAAGGCCTTTTCGGATTTGAAACGCTCGATCAAAAACGTTTCTTCACCTACCGCTTCTTGGATCCGAAAATATTAAGGAAGGGAAGAAGCCCGTGGTTAGAAAATTTTATTCGACGACCGAGAGTGCAAAGATTTACTCCGTCTATCAGCCCATCATCGCGCTTCAATCCGAACAGATTGTAGGTTATGAGGCCTTGGCACGGGGTACAGGAAAATGGAATCTTCCGCTTGAACTTTTCCGTGCAGCATATGAAGAGGGATATGCGGTTTCGCTTGATCTCAATTGTATGAAAGCGGCCTTTGAGGCCCTTCCCAAGCTTGGCCCAGGTCAAAAGCTTTTTGTGAATGTCGAACCGATGACCGTAGCCACCGCATTTCAAGCAGGTGGTGCGGCAGAACTCCTCTTGAGAAGGATTAAGCCGTTTGCAAAACACCTTGTTTTTGAGCTGACGGAAGGTATGAAGGCACGGGATTTTGATCGGGTGAAACAGGGGGTCGAATTTTTGCGGCGATTTGTTTATCGGTTTGCCCTGGATGATGTCGCGGGTATTGGTTTGAAGCTGCTTAAATTGCTTTCCTTAAAACCCAATTATATTAAGATTGATATGGCGCTCGTACAGGGGCTGTCCCAAAGTTCTATTCAACAAGACCTTCTCCGACACCTGATCGAGTTGGGACGCAAGAGTCGTTCTGAGTTGATTGCCGAGGGGATCGAGAGGAAACGCGACCTTGATTATGTGAAGAAGTTAGGCATTCGATTCGGTCAAGGATTCTATTTCGCCCGTCCCAGTAAAACATTGCTCAAGGCACTCTAAAAATTTCGGTGTCTAATTCAAAGTCTTAAAATCCTACGTATGCAAAAGTATTCGGGAGGAAAATCACCGCTTCCCTGAGGCTGCAACGATGAAAAGGCAAAGCATGTCCCGTGTCCTGATCCTCTTCATGGGTGTCTTCTTGACGGTTGTTTTTTCACGGCCGCTGGCCCCGGATGTTTTTGCAATGGAGATCGTCAATAAAAGCGAAGACCGCATCAGCGTGATCATCCTCGAGGTTCAGGAAGAGCGGAATCAACCGCTTCTTTTTAAAACCCTCAACCCGCGCGAAACGGCTCAGTACGAACTGAAGGCATCAGGATCTTTGGTGATTTCGCTTGTCAATCTGGACACCAAACAAGGAACACGCCTTGGGGATATTCAAGCGGATGAAAAAATTGTTTACGACGGCCGTGATTTAAAAAAAGATAACACTCAACCCTGAAACAACGTCCCACCTCGAGTGCCGCTTCTTATTTGACAACGAACATGAAGTAATAGAACCCGCTGCCCAAAATAAGCAGGGTAAGAATAATCAATACGATCATTCCCGTAGCGCTGATTTCAGCTTTTTTTATCTTGCGCTCGTCCCAATTTTTCCATTTGTCCATATCCGGCTTTGGCATGACGGATCACCTCCTTTTTCAGTTTTGACTCTCAAGGCCCCTGTCCGTATTAGTAACGATCACTGGGAATCAAACTTGAGCCCTCGGTAAGTCCGTCTTGCATCCCGAGGTGTCCCCCCGCGCAACATGCGAAACTCGTTTGCTATGACACTTTTTTCGATCTGGTAAATGTGATAAATTAAGGGCCCATGAAACCTTTTGATTTTCAGCCGGTCTTGTTCCGGATGAATGTTTTCATCACAGGGATTATTTTTATTTTATTGGCGCCGACAACCCGCATTTATGTCTGGTGGTTCCCGGATAAAAAGGATACACTTTGGCTTCTTCCGTTATCGGTGATCGGTTTGTCTTCGGTCGTATGGCTCGTTGCCAGTTTTAGTATGCCGTTATTGATTAAACTGGGCTGGGTTGAGGACCGCAGAAAAGAGCCGAGGACTCAACATCACGCGACCGTCGTCAGGTTACTAAAAATGATCTTCCCGATTTTAGTCTTTGCCGTTCATATGCTGGTGTTAATCTTCTTCTCGGCATCTTTGATCGCCTTCATGCGGAGCGCTGCTTATGACAGGATCCTGATCAACCTGCCGTGAACACCAGCCATCAGGGGATCCTGATCCGTGAAATTCATCTCTTGGAATGTCAATGGCATACGATCGGTGATCAAAAAGGGTTTTTCGGACTTCGTCTCGGCGTATTCACCCGAGATCCTGTGTCTTCAGGAAACGCGGGCCGAAGAGACAGAGGTGGTACTTCACCTGCCTTTCTATGAATCGTACTGGAACCCTGCCAAGAAGAAAGGTTATGCCGGCACAGCCGTGTTGACGAAGATCCCGCCCATGGCGGTAACTCGCGGAATCGCGAACCCCAAACATGATGAGGAAGGCCGGCTTCTGAGCCTTGAATTCAATAATTTTTACCTGGTCAATGTCTATACGCCGAATTCAAAACGGGATTTATCGCGCCTGACCTACCGGACCGAGGAATGGGATGTTGATTTCTTGAAGTACCTGAAGCGTCTGGAAAGATCCAAACCTGTGATTTTTTGCGGCGACCTGAACGTCGCTCATACGGAGATAGACTTGTCAAATCCGGAAAAAAATCACCACACTCACGGTTTTACGGATGAAGAGAGGCGTGGGTTTGACCGCCTTCTCAATGCCGGATTTATTGATACCTTTCGCGAATTCACCAGGGAAGGCGGCCATTACACCTGGTGGGGCCTTTGGCGTGACTGTCGCAAGCGGAATATCGGCTGGCGGATTGATTATTTTTGTATCTCTGCCGTCCTTCGCCCCCTCCTGCAAGATGCCTTTATCCTGTCGGAGGTGATGGGATCCGACCATTGCCCCGTCGGGATCGAAATGGATTTTCAATCCGCTTCCTGAAGGGGACTTCTTCGTGGACTTCTTCGATGCGCGGGCATTTCAAAGGCGGTATAATACGGGACAAAGAAACAGGTTCTCACGACGCATTTTCTAAAATCTAAAACAGCAAAGAGGCCTCTTGATATGAGTGATGATCCCTTTTATTTGAAACAAATTGAAGTCGGATCCATGGGAAATTTTCTTTATCTTGTGGGGGATAAAAAGTCCGGACAGTGTCTCGTGGTGGATCCGGCGTGGGAGGTTCCGAAGGCGCTTCGGATGGCAGGCCAGGACGGGATGAAAGTTATCGGCGGACTTTTGACGCATACTCATTACGACCATATGAATGGAGTCGGGGAATTAATCGAAGCAACCGGCGGAAAAATTTATGTGCATAAAAATGAGGCCGGATTTTTGAAGGGCTTAAAGGACAACGTCACCGAAGTCGATTCGGAATGCAGACTTTCCATCGGTGAATTTGAAGTCGTTTTCATCCACACGCCCGGGCACACGCCGGGTTCCCAATGTTTTCTCATCCAGCATCATCTTTTCTCTGGCGACACGCTTTTTGTCGGCGCGTGCGGCCGGTGCGACTTGCCCGGCGGGGATCCGCGGAAAATGTACGAGAGCCTTCAAGTTCTTGCCAAACTTCCGGAGGATGTTATTCTATTACCAGGGCACGATTATGGCGAAACGCCGACTTCGACGATCGGTCACCAGTTGCGCACCAATCCGTATTATCAATGCCATCATCTTTCTGATTTTCTTGGCCTCCGGATGGAGGATTGAGTTTTCAGAAATTTCTTCAGGTTGGTTCGAAGCCTCCTTTCAAACAGCATCATGGGTCGTTGCTGCCGAATCCGATGCCTGTTCTCTGGTTACCGATTGGGAAAGATATTACGAAGCCTATCCCACGGACGCCAACCGCAAGCAGCTGGCCGTTGCAAACAATAATTGCGGGATCGAATATGCCGACAAAGGGCAGTGGAATACCGCGGAACGGTATCTTTTGAAGGCAAAATCCCTGGACCCTGAAAATCCTATGTTCAAAAGGAGTCTCGCCAACGTCATCGCTCATCGCGCCCAAGAGGCTTTTGACGCCAATGAATTCCGGCTGGCCCAAGCGGATTATGAAAAGGCCCTGCGGTACGATCCGGATAATTCGCAAATCAAAATGGCCCTCTCTGAGGTTTTATACCGGGTCGAAAGCCGCACGGATCGGGTCCGCGATTATGCAAACGATGGGGCCCAAGACCTGAACGGGGGGAAATTTCGGGAAAAGATCGATCAGTACGGGCGCGAAATGATGATTGAGAGAAAGACGCACGAAGAAAAATTTAGAAACTGGATCCTCCGGTTTCAGGAGGGCCTGCCGGAAGTGGAAACCGCAAAAATTTTCGACCTGTTGGAGGATATCTCCTACCGGATCGGCGAGGATCTTCAATATTGGATCAAACGTCCCGTGGTCGTGGTCTTGACGGATGAGGCAAGTTTCAAGGCAATTCATACCGGGCCGAGATGGGCGGGTGCCTTGAATGACGGGAGGATCAAAGTCCCAATCACGGGGGTTTCCTGGGAAGATCAAAGTTTTAAACGGATCCTGGCTCATGAATACACCCATTCGGTGATCGAAGACCTTGCGAACCGGCGGTTTGTTCCGTTTTGGTTTGAAGAGGGCGTCGCACAATACGAAGAATTGAAAGTTGCCGGCGAAGATCCCGGCGATTCCAAGCATTTTTTTGAAGTTTCCAGAGCGCGCCGGGATGGATCCCTCCTTTTGATCAGGGATTTAAGTACCCGCGATATCGCGGAGCGCTTGACCCCCGGACAAGTCCAACTGGCTTATCAGGAATCGCTTGCCTTTGTTCTTTATCTGGTTGAAAATTTCCGGTTTTACACCCTTACTTCCTTCTTAAGGGAAATCCGCAGCGGTAAAAACTTGGAGGAGGCAGTGACCACGGGGATCGGGCGCAATCTCGATTTTCTGGAAGAGGATTGGAAAAGTTGGCTGGGTTGGAAGTGGAATGTCGAATTGCAGACGCCCATCAGTTCATCTTGAGAAACGCGAGCCCATTGATTATAATTTGCTCCAGTTAAGGTGAAAAGATTTTAGGGAGTTTTTTATGGAAGATTCAAGATCTGAAAGTTTCTATAAGAACGAAGCCCTGCGTTATTGTCAGGAGGCTTACGAAAAACAAACCGAAGGATTTTTTGACGAGGCCGTCAAATTATACCAACAGTCGATCGCGTTGTACCCCACAGCCGAGGCGCATACTTTTCTGGGATGGGCCTATAGTCTCCAAGGCCGTTATGATGATGCCATTCGAGAATGTCATAAGGCCATCGAAATCGATCCGAGTTTCGGGAACCCTTACAACGATATCGGCGCATATTTGATCGAGAAAGGCGAACTTGACGAAGCCATTGCCTGGCTGGAGAAGGCGAAATCAGCAACGCGGTACGAATCCTATTGTTTCCCTCACTACAACCTGGGCCGGATATGGGAGCAGAAGGGCGATTGGGGGAAGGCCGTGAATAGTTACCGGGCTGCCCTGCGTGAAAAGCCCGACTACACACTTGCCCAAAGAGCACTGACTCGAATCCAGGCGATGTTGAACTAGGAGTCAAGAAGCAGCAGGCAGGTTGCGGGTGGCACGTAAGGGCCAGGCCCCCTTGCACGGTGGGAAAGACTAAACCTATCGATACGCGGGCACTGGGAGTCGGGGACCGAGCAAACTTTAAAAAATGGTCCTTTACCATTTTTTCTAGCGTAAAATAAACTCTATGCGGTTATTCCAAAAATCCTATGTAAGAAATTCCTTTTTGCTTTCTATTTTTACTTTTTTTATATCGTTTTGGTTATTCCACCCCTTGCTTTATGCCGAAAAGATTTCCATGGGATTATCGGATGAAGAACTCCTGGATCTTATCCAGCGCAAGGCCTTCGATTATTTTGTGATGGAAAACAATCCGAAGAACGGACTCGTTCAGGACCGAGCTCATAATTTTCAAAAAGGAGCTGTCCGGTCTGCAGCGAGTATCGCTGCCACAGGCTTTGGCTTGACGGCTTACGGTGTCGGCGTGGAACGAGGTTGGATGGATCGAAGCCAGGCCTACGACATGGTTCAACGGACGCTCGAATTTTTTCTTCATCAAGCGCCTCAAGAACACGGCTTTTTTTATCATTTCCTGAATATGGATACGGGCGCAAGGGTGGGGCGTTCCGAACTCTCGCCGATTGACACGTCCCTTTTTTTGGCCGGTGCCTTTTTCGCCGCCCAGTATTTCGATTCTCCGTCACTGAAGGATTTAACAAAACAAATTTATGAACGGGTGGATTGGGACTGGATGCTTCACGGAGGCAGGACATTGGCCCTTGCGTGGTCTCCGGAAGGAGGATTTCATAAGGCCCGGTGGGATCATTACAGCGAATGCCTGATGATGTATCTTTTTGCAATCGGGTCGCCGACCCATCCGATCCCGGCATCAAGCTGGCAGGCCATCTTAAGACCGGTGGGCAGTTATCAAAATTACCGTTTAATTCAAATGCCGCCCCTCTTTACCCATCAGTACTCGCACATCTGGATTGACTTCCGGAATCAAAAAGATGGATTTGCGGATTATTTCAAAAATTCCGTGAACGCCTCACTCGCGAATCGGGCCTTTTGCATCCGTGAGTCGAATCGTTTCCAAAGTTACGGTCCAGATTCTTGGGGGCTGACAGCCTCGGACGGTCCCTTCGGCTACCGTGCTTATGGGGCACCGCCGGGGTGGGCCTTGCATGATGGTACCGTGGCCCCGACGGCGTCGGGCGGTTCGATTGTTTTTACCCCCCGCGAGTCTTTGGCCTGCCTCCGTCATTTTTATGAAGATTTGGGTGAGGAACTTTGGGGAGAATATGGTTTTTCGGACGCTTTCAATCTGGATAAGCAGTGGTTCGACCAATATGTGATCGGAATTGATCAAGGTGCTTTGCTTCTTATGATCGAAAACTACCGATCGGAGCTTATTTGGAATGTCATGAAGCAGAACAATTTCTGGGAGGAGGTCATGAAAAGGGTCGGTTTTCAACAAGGGACCCAGGAGGTTCCTTGGCCCGATCCCCCTGAATACCGAGTTCCTTATATCGCGGGCGGGATTCAGATTGACGGTTATACGAAAGATTGGCCTCAAGGGGCGGCCATCCTTCTGGATCAAAGATTCAAGGAAGTTGGAATGATCGATGGCGACGAGGATCTTATGGGGAGTATTCGTTTTGCATGGGATGAAAATGTCCTGTATTTTTTGGCGAACATTACAGACGATCATGTGGTGGTCGGAAAGACCGGGAAGAATATTTGGCAGGACGACTTGCTGGAATTGTTTATCGATCCCGGAGGAGATGGCCTTTATTGGTATCAAGAAAATGATTTTCAGATCGGATTTTGTCCCCATGAAAGTGACGACGCGGTGGAAGCTTGGTCATGGTTTCAGGGCGGAGAGAATCCCCTGGATTCCGGGATGGCGACGGCCCGGGGTTATGTGCACCAAAAAGGTTATGTCCTTGAGGGCGCTGTTCGCTGGAATTATCTTCATCAGGAACCCCGCCCCGGTTCGGTCGTGAGTATTTCTCCGGCCATCCATGATATTGATCGGGATCGAAGCACTGGAAAACTTCAGTGGTTTTTTCGTCATGAAGAAGAATTCCAGCGGTTTGTTTTGGGCAAATTAATTTTAGAGGGAAGTCCCAACGGAACTCAAAACTAACGGCGTTCGGCTCAAGAAATGAGACACAAAACCATCCCTTCGATCTATGAGGCCTTGGGGCACAAGGCCGAAGCCGAGCTTCAAAGAAATTTACATCATGAGAAAATCGATATCGCACGGACCACCCGTGAAATACGGATGCGGAAAAAACTTTCGGGTGTGGAATTGTGCCGAAGGGCGGGGGATTTAGATCCCAAGACCTTAACAGCGCTTGAGAAAGGCCGAATCAAAAACCCTTCCATCAAGACCCTCCGTTCGGTTGCCCGCGGGCTGGGAGTGACCGTCTGCGACCTGTTCCGGGAATCGGAAATGTTATTCAAGCAGCATTTGTACCTCGGCTCCCAGAAAGGATATTCCCACATAGAATTTCCGGGTTTGGGGGTCAAGGTCATTTCATTTACACCCTTTGTCCGGGATTTTTTCTGTGGTAAACTGATCCTTGCGCCAAAAAAAAGGTTGGAGCAGATGCTTTTGAAGGATCCGGCACCGATTTTCGTTTCCATTCTTCTCGGTTGTTTCGAAATTGATGTTGAGGAGAACAAATATATTTTAAAAGAAGGACAAAATCTTTTTTATCACGGAGCCTTGA
>JAMWDC010000045.1 GCA_023819025.1 Candidatus Omnitrophota bacterium
TTTCGTGAAAGCGCAAAAGAGATCGGACAAGACTGGAAAACTGACTCAGGGTTGGCTACTTGCTGACGGGGCCTGTGAATCGGGGTTCGACTTCTCTTCGGAAAGAATCGCGGAAGATGCGTTTAGATTTGTGTCCATGCCAGCCTGGCTCGGAGCCGGGGTTTCGTCTGGAACAAGCTTGTAGACAATTTCTCCAGGTTTCACGAGGCCCAGTTCTTCACGAACCACTTTTTCCAGATAAGTCACATCATTGCGCAAAAGATTTCGTTCTTCGGTCAGGGCACGGATTTTTCGATCGAGATCCTCCAGTTCCTGCGTTATCTTTTCCTCCTCGATTTTCAATTCCCGATAGCGCGAGAGGACAGGAAAATAAATCCAGAAGAAAAGAATCAGAACAATCACCGTCACCCAAAGAAAAATAAAGGATCGTGTCATTCGGGTATCTCACCTAAGCATAAGACCCGAGACAACAGACTCAAGACTAAAAAATCTCAGTTCAATCTCGGGTTTTGTATCAGTCGTCTTAAGTCTTCAAATTCTACCGCCGACTCGCCAGTAGCTTTGGTCCCGCGTAGACTGCACGTTCGCCTAATTGTTCTTCGATCCTCAAGAGTTGATTGTATTTAGCGATGCGGTCCGTACGCGAGGTGGATCCGGTTTTGATCTGGCCTGTCCCTAACGCCACTGAAAGGTCGGCGATGGTTGTGTCTTCGGTCTCCCCGCTGCGATGGCTTATCACAGTAGTATAGCCATTTTTGTGGGCCAATTTAACAGCTGCAATGGTCTCGGTCAGCGTGCCAATCTGATTGACCTTGATGAGGATAGAATTTGCGACACCGGTCTGGATCCCATGCTGGAGCCGGCTGGTGTTGGTAACAAACAAATCATCACCCACAAGCTGAATCCTTTTGCCAAGCCGGTCCGTCATGAGTTTCCAGGCATCCCAATCGTCTTCGGCAAGGCCGTCTTCGATGGAGAAAATGGGATAGCGGTCGCAGAGTCCCGCATAAAACTCCACCATATCCCGTCCGGTCTTCACCGGTTGGACCTCGGCCCGCAGAACGTACTTGCCAGGATTTTTATTTCCTCCGGTCTTATCCTGCCCGTAAAAACTGGAACTGGCCGGATCCAGTGCAATCCAGACGTCTTCGCCAGGCTTATATCGTGCTTTCTCGATGGCCTCCATGATCACATTGAGCGCTTCTTCGTTGGATTTCAGATCCGGGGCAAATCCGCCTTCATCGCCGACGGCGGTGGATAAATTTTTACCGTGCAGAATCTTTTTCAGATTGTGAAAAATTTCGGCACCCATGCGAAGCGCCTCGGAAAAACAGGAAACCTTAAACGGCATAATCATGAATTCCTGCAGATCCACATTGTTATCTGCATGCACGCCCCCGTTAATAATATTCATCATCGGCACCGGCAAAAGAGTCGCCTTCCTGCCTCCGAGATATTCATAGAAAGGAAGGCCTTCGGCATTAGCAGCCGCACGCGCTACAGCAAGAGAAACGCCGAGGATTGCATTCGCGCCGAATTTGGATTTATTCTCCGTCCCGTCCAACTTTATAAGAAGCCTGTCGATTTCCTTTTGATCAAAGGGATCTTTCCCAATGACGGCATCCCGAATTTCATGGTTCACATAGCCGACTGCTTTTTGAACGCCTTTACCAAGATACCGGAACTTATCCCCATCACGCAATTCCACAGCCTCATGCTCACCCGTGGAGGCTCCGCTGGGGACCGCAGCACGGCCTAAAATTCCACTTTTAAGCGTGACATCTACTTCAACGGTCGGATTGCCTCGGGAATCGAGAATCTCTCGTGCTCGAACATCTTTGATTTTATGCTTGACGGTGCTCATCGATAGGTCCTTTCTTTAAACGAATTTTTGTAACACTAATTTTTTAAATAGGTTTGGGCATTATAGAAAAAGGCCGAAGGGTTGTCTAGAATGCGCTTTATTTTAACGGAAATTTTGCCTTCCCGGAAATGACCAAACGGAGGGCTTCCGGATAGAGTTCATACTCCACGGCGTGGATTTTAGCTTCAAGAGATTCCAGGGTGTCCTGTGGATCAATGGGCACTTTGCGCTGTAGAATGATCGGTCCTGTATCCACGCCTTCATCCACGAAATGGACCGTAACCCCGGTCTCTTTCACCTTGGCCTCAAAGGCATCCCGGATCGCGTGTGCGCCGCGGAAATCGGGCAGGTAAGCAGGATGGATATTGATGATACGGCCCCGGTAACGCTTCACAAAATCTGGGCTGAGAATCTTCATAAATCCCGCGAGGGCAATGAGATCGATTTGGGATGCCTCAAGATGCCGAATGATGGCGTTTTCAAACTCCGGTTTGCTCAAAAAATTTTTCCGTTCCACGATCCGAACCGGAACCCGTAATCTTTCGGCCTTGGAAATCGCACCGGCCTGTGGATTGTCTGAGATCACCAACACGGGTTCAGCTCCGAAGATCTGACCGGCTTGAATCCGTCGGATAAGGTTCTCCATATTGGTTCCGTTGCCAGAAACGAAAATCGCCAACCGTTTATTCAATGCAGTGTCTCCTTCCTGCCTTTTCCGGCAACAAGGATCACCATTTCTCCGAGGATTTTCCTTATTGAAAATTTTTCAATGATCTCGGATAAATAACCGCGGACGATTTCCTCGAATTTTTTCGTCAGCTCACGGGCCACGCAGGCCTCCCGATCTCCGAACGTCTCCTTCATGTCCTCCAACGTCCGAATCAGGCGAAAAGGTGACTCATAAAAGATCAATGTCTCCCGGTAATCTTTGATTTCCGAAAGCGCCTTTCGGCGGGCGGCCGATTTCTGGGGAAGAAAACCAAAAAATGAGAACCGGTCCACCGCAAGACCGCTCAAAACAAGTGCCGTCAGCAGTGCTGACGGACCGGGCAGGGCCTCGACCCGGATCCCACGGCGAATCACTTCGCGGACAAGCTCAAACCCGGGATCCGAAATGAGCGGAACGCCGCTATCCGAAACAAGTGCCACGCTTTTCCCTTGCCCAAGCTCTTCCAAAATCTGGCGAAGGCGCCCGGGGCCCGAATGTTCGTGAAATGACACAAGGGACGGAACCGTTCCGTCTTTTCGCCTCACTCGGTAATGATTCAATAATTTCTGAGTCCGGCGCGTATCTTCACAGACAATCGTATCTGCCTCCCCAAGCAGATCGAGGGCCCGATGTGTAATATCGCCCAAATTGCCAATGGGTGTCGCGACAAGATAGAGCATAACCCAAAGTTTAAAGGTTCAAGAGTGCAAAAGTTAAGCTGGAAAAACTGAAAACCAAAAAGATTAAAGGTAAAGTCAACCGCCGGGCATGACAAAATTACATTCCATCTCAAAAAACTTCCGGTTGGTTTTTTAAATATCGATGCGCTTCTCGATGCTTGAACCTTTTTGACTTTTCAACCTTTGAATCTTTTAACTGGATTCACCGGTTTCTTTCCAAAATATAATCCACGAGCCGCCCCAGACTGCACCGCGCGGGCGACTCATTAAAAATTCCGAGTTCGGAACGGGCAAGGGCCGAAAATTCCGCGGCCTTCTCGAGAGAGTACTCGATCGTACGGTATCCGCGGATCATCCTGAGGAGCCTTTGAAATTCACCGCCGGACATGCCGGATTTGAACATCCCCGCAATTTCGTTTTTGTCGGATGGTTCCGCCACCTGGATCAGCCGGATCACCGGAAGCGTAACCACCCCGGCCGAACAATCGGCCCCCAGGGTTTTGCCGAACTCGTGTTCGTTGCCCGTAAAATCCAGACAGTCGTCCACAATCTGGAAGGCCTTTCCGAAATTCTTTCCGAACCGCACCAGGGCCGCTTCCTCGGTTTCGGACACGCCGGCCAAGATCCCGCCGACCGTCACTGCGCAGGCAAGAAGAGAAGCCGTCTTCTTTTCGATAATTTCAAAATAGCCGTCCTCCTCTAAATCAAAATTGTACTTTTCCTTCAATTCGCGGATCTCACCGTCGCAGACCATGCCTCCGGTCTTAAGAAACAGATCAAAAATTTTGTGATCCCCGTTACGGAAGACCGCGCCCATCGCCTTGTCGTGAAGATAATCCCCCACAAGCACTGCGACATCTGGCCCCCATTTAACATGGATGGTGGGAATATGACGCCTCAGATACGCGGAATCCACAATGTCATCATGAATCAGAGTCGCCGCGTGGAAGATTTCCAGGGATGCGGCCAAGTCAATCAGCCGGCTCTCCTGGCGCGGATCCGTGATATCCTTCAACCCCGCCCCGAGACACGCAAGCGCCGGCCTCAATAATTTGCCGCGCGTTGAAAAGAAATATCGGATCACATCCCGGGCGAGTTCGTTGGGAGACGAGAGGATCTCGGCAATCCTCTGTGAAACATGACCAAGTCGGGATTCAATCGGGGTATAAATTTCTTCGAGGGTCAGGGCTGTTTCCATAGGGAGGTCGCATTATAGCAAGGATAAATAGCAGGGGCAATTCATGAATTCCCATCAATCCTAAGAAATAAATTCACCCTTTACGATTCTTTCCGGACGCCCCATCATGACCGTTGTGATAAGGAAATCTGCGGAGGATCGTCCATGCGCGATAGATTTGTTCGGAGGCCACCACAGCGGCTAACTCATGCGGAAGGGTTAATTTTCCGAAACTCCACTTCAGATCCGGATGGAGCCGTTCGATGTCCTGACCGGAAAAACCATCCGGACCTCCAACCACGATCTGTAGGACACGAACTCCGGAATGAAGCACCGTTTTTAAAGCCGCTGCCAATTCCTGGGAATCCAGCTCCAAGGCCCCATGCGATCGTTCGCAAAGCCACACTTTGACTGCCGGTTTCCGAGCACATTTATCGAACCTAAAGGTTGTCGCCTCACAGGATACGAATTTCGAAATTCTTCCGAGGTATTCGCAAAACAAACGATAGCAGGCTTCAAATTTGAAGTCTCTGGGCTTTGGGTTCCCCGATCGGATCCAGGCAAGGCTGAATTGAATTTCCATGACGAAGGTTACGCGTCTTCTTTGAACCGCGGCAGTCCTTCGGGAGGTTTTTTTTCCGATTCGATCAACGTGAACGTCTTTGTCCCGAAGACTTCCTCATTGGCCGAAATCCTGAATTCATATTTCCCCACGCTCTTAAACACAAGCCCTTTGAGATTGAAGACCAGTTCGTAGGAGCGCAATTTTTCAGAAATATTGAGCGGGGCCGTGGTTCCCTTCCCGATCACTTCGTTGGTCTTTAAATCCACAAGCTCCAGTTTGAACACATACTGACCGATTGCGCCTGTGAATTTAACATAGACGCTTAACGCATCGTGCCGGAATGGAACTTTGGTCGTGGTAATTTCCTCAAAGATGCCGATCAAACTTTTTTTATTGGTCCCAACTTCGGTAATAATGCTATCACAGATTAACATTGCTTCTTTACTGGGCCGGACGGTATTCATAGGATGGATCCTTTGGTGTTATACCCGCGCCTGGTGATTGACTGGACCTATGCCGTGTCCCAAGCAGGGTGCTGTTCGAATGGCACAGGTGACAAATTTTTTCGCAACCTTAACAGCTTCCATAAGCCCCCTGCCCTTCGCAAGTTCGGCCGTGATCGCCGCGGAAAAAGTACAACCCGTCCCGTGGGTGCGGGACGTCTCGATACGGGCTTCGGAATAAGTATAAAACTGATTCTCAAAATACAGAAGATCCGTTGCCTTCTTTGGGCGGTGTCCGCCCTTAATCAGGACGGCCTTCGGACCGAATCCTGCAATGACACGAGCCGCTTCTTTGATAGACTCTTCATCTTCTAGCGTTTGTCCAGACAGAACCGCCGCTTCGTGGATATTCGGCGTGACAAGATAGGCGTACGGAAGCAACCGGCGCTTAAACGCATCGAGGGCCTTAGGGTCGAGAAGCAGTTTGCCGTGTTTGCTCGTCATGACTGGATCCACCACTAAAGGGAAGGAAAATCCCGAGACTTTTTGGGCCAGGGCCTCAATAATCCCCAGCGATCCCAACGCCCCGGTCTTGGTGGCCTGAGGCGGGATATCCTCCAGAACCGCATCCAGTTGACGCATGACGAGCTCCGGATCGAGCGGTTCAACCCTGTCCACTCTTTGGGTGTTTTGAACCGTCAGAAGAGTAATCACGCTCATCCCGTAAACGCCCATTTGGTGGAAGGTCTTCAAATCCGCCTGGATCCCCGCGCCTCCGGACGGATCGGATCCCGCGATGGTCAATGCTACGGATATCATGGCAGTTTTCCGTTACCATTATACGCACAAATCAAAACCCGGTACACTCTTATCCACAGACAAATCTGTTTTGATTTGAGATCGGGGAGACGTTCGCTTATGATATGGGCACGAAAGGAGGTTACCCCTTTTTACCTTCAGTTCCATGAAGGCAGGCACCCTGCATGACAACTCAGAACCTGTACCGATTCAAGGCAAAATCCGCATGGATGTTCTTAGTATTTCTGTGGATGACTGCAGGTTGTGCGGGTTTATCCTTGAAGAGGGTAGATGTTAACTTTGAAAATCCCTATCAAAAACTCGGGATTACTGAAAGGGAACCGACCGAAGCCGAAAAGGCGGGTGTCGTCTTGCGGATCCATGCACCCCCCGGGGGTGTCCTCCGGTCCCGCGAAGAAACTACCCTGTATGCTCAGATCAAAAATAACCAGGGCATAAAATTGAATCTTGTACAGAACCGTATCGACCAGTTTTGCCCGGGCGGTAGGCAAGATTCTTATATCATGCATTCCGAGACTTCATTTGAAGGATCGGATGGAACCATTCTCGAAGAGGTGGAACAGACCGACCGCGGCGAGATCGTCTGTTTCCTCAAGGGACTCCACCGGTCCAAGATCGGAAAATTCCAAATCGAATCTTGGACACGCACACCCGTTTTCCCGGATGGTCCGGTCAAACTCCAAGACTCGTGGGAGTATGAAGAAATCACGGACGTCCGGCTTGATTCCTTCTGGATCCAACAGAAAAATCCTTCGCCTTATATCCTGA
Source organism: Candidatus Omnitrophota bacterium (assembly GCA_023819025.1). GTDB lineage: Bacteria > Omnitrophota > Omnitrophia > Omnitrophales > Aquincolibacteriaceae > JAMWDC01. The sequence continues at coordinate 7,026 of JAMWDC010000045.1, forward strand.
AGGCAACGTGTGAACTTATCGGCTTCGCCTCCGTTGGAGGCCGTCCGGCTGCTGTCATCAAAACGCACGCCGCTCAAACCAAAGAAGAACGCTTGAAATTTCTATTCAAGGAATTTGTATTTACGATTTACGCTGATATCGAAGAACGGATGTACCTCGATTATTCCACGGGAACCGTGATCGCCAAGATCACGACCACCAAGAGCCGGATGATGGATCGCCATCACAAGATCGTCGATACCGGACAGAGTCAATCCCTCCTTTGGATAACCGAATCCGCGCAATCGCCCGGCGATCTCAAGGCCTCCTCGTCAAATGCATCAAGCCCGAAAAGTAAAATGCCGTAACATACGGTACAGCACTTTCAGCGTTGACCATGCCAAAAAACTTACTCGACAAAAAATTCAGGGAACGTACGAAATCCTACCAGTTTGATATGCTCTACCCGGTCTTCCAACCCATTGTCGACACTCGGACCGGAAAAGTCATCGGCTATGAGTCCCTGGTCCGCAGAAAAGGGAAGTTATGCCGGCCCGGCGACCTCATTCAGCGTTCTTACGAAGAAGGCCTGATCATTGCCCTGAATCTGGAATGCATTAAATCCTCCCTGCGTATCCTTCCGAAGATGGATAACGACAAACTCCTCTTTGTCAATGTGGAGCCCGTCACCCTCGGTCATTGTTTTGCCAAAGGCCAGGAAGCCCATTTCCTTCTCCGGCAATATGCTGCTTACCGCCGTCGGATTGTCTTTGAACTCACGGAAGGCATGAAAATTCGGGACTTCCCACGCATCAAACGTGGTGTCTATTTCCTTCTCAAGCTCGGATGCAAATTCGCACTGGATGATGTCGTGGGAATCGGCACCAAACTCGCGAAACTCATGACCCTTCAACCTCACTTCATCAAAATCGGCATGGAACTCGTCCAAAGGGTGAACCACAGCCCCTTCCAACAGGGATTGCTGGGGCAAATCGTCAATATCGGCTACAACCACAACGCAAAAATCATTGCCGAAGGGATCGAACGAAAAAAAGACCTCGCATTCTTAAAACATTTGGGAGTCTACTATGCCCAAGGATTCTATTTCGCACGTCCCAAGAAAACCCTTCAAAAAACTGCCAGGAACTGCTGAAGAGGCACTTTACCGTTTTCCTTCCGATAGGGCATCCGCGGGTGACTTTAAAAAATGAAACTTCTCCTCCTGCAGCCGCCCATTCAAGACTTTTACGATACGGACATCCGGATTCAACCGGTGGGACTGGGCTATCTAAAAGCCGCGGTCAAAAAGTATCTCCCTGACATTCAAGTCGTCATCAAAGATTATCATCAAGGCTGGGGCCGGCGGACGATTTCCCTTCCGGATGAGTTCAATTACTTGAAAGAATATTACGCCTGGCCGGATGAAAGCCCCTTTTCGACATTTCATAATTACTTCCACTTCGGGGCGGCATTTGACACCATTGCCGAAGATGTCAGCGGTGAAAAACCCCACCTTGTGGGGATCTCTTCGCTTTTTTCCCCTTACCACCGGGAAGTCCTGAAAACTGCAACCGCGCTTAAAAAACGTCTGAATGTCCCGATGGTTGTCGGAGGCAGCCATGTCTCGGCCATGCCGCTGAGCATTCTGAAGCAAGCACCGGTGGATTTCGTTATCTGGGGAGAGGGCGAAAGGCCGCTTGTCGAATTGTTGAAGGCCTGGAATCACGGAAAAGAATTCAGCCGCGTTCCCAATCTGGGCTATAAACAGGAAGGAAAAATTTTCCTTAACGAAAGCCAGGATAATTATCCGTTGGATCAACTACCCCCCTACGATCTTTCGGATTTGGAACCCCAGCGGTATTTGTTTGACAACCGCCCGATGTGCTTTGTCATCACCTCGCGCGGCTGTCCCTACCGTTGCACGTTTTGTTCGGTGCACGACACCTTCGGATTCGAATTCCGCAGCCGGCCTGCGGAGGAAGTCCTGGAGGAAGTCAAGAAACGTTATGCGGAGGGCATCCGCGTTTTCGATTTCGAGGACGACAATCTTACCTATCACAAGGAGGGAATAAAATCCCTCTGCCGTTACTTCATCAAGGCCTTCCCTTCCAAAGACATCCAGCTGGTGGCCATGAACGGGATTTCCTATCACGACATGGACCCGGAACTGCTGGAGCTCATGAGAGAGGCGGGATTCACTCATTTGAACATTTCGCTTGTCAGTTCCGATATCCATGTCCGGAAAACTGCAAAACGGCCGCACACGATCGAAAAATATTTGGAGGTTGTGCAAACGGCCGCGCGTCTCGGCTTCAAGATCGTCTCGTACCAGATCCTGGGCCTCCCGAATGAAAGTTTGAATTCCATGATCCAAACGCTGGTTCTGGCGGCCCGCCTTCCTGTCCTTTTGGGAGCATCCCTTTTCTATCTGACCCCCAACTCTCCGATCGCCGAAAACTACGGGGATCTCACGGAGGAAGATGTGTTTAAAGCGCGGCTTACTGCCATGGCCGTCGAGACTGAGGGTTTCAAACGTGACGATCTTTATACACTTTTTATCACAGCCCGGATCCTTAATTTCCTCAAAGGAATCCGGTTCGAACAAACTGCAGCGGAACTCGACGAAGCGCTTCAAATCGCCCGGTCCGGTGACAAACGGTCTCAAATCGGGGCCGAACTGTTGGAAAAGCTTCTTAAGGGAAAACGTCTCTATGCGGCCACGAAAAACGGGCTCAAGCCGCTCCCCCGTTTCAAGTTTGAAACTTTCTGGAGTGCATGGAAGCAACTGAATGAAGTCGGCACACAACAAGGAAATATTATTCGCATCCAAAATTAATTCCGCTCAAAGGACGCAGCATCGTTCCCAATCTCATGAGATGTCCCGCCGGTAAAGGCATGCGGCCCAGCTCCGGCCTCGGAGGGTCTTGATACATCGAAGAACGGGCAACTTAAAGTCACGGAGAAAGTCTTTGAGGTTTCTTCGGGCAATACCGGAAACAATCAGATAACCTTTTTTCTTCACACGCAAGACGATTCGGCTCCGCGAATCAATTAAAGTCCGAGAAAGCAGATTCGCAGCCACAAGATCAAAACGGCGCATGAACGGCAGCCTCGTAGCCGTAATGTCACCGTACCTGACGCAAGCGTTTCGAATGCCGTTTCGAACTAAATTCTCCTTTGCAACCTTGATCGAACCTTTGTCGTGATCAATTCCGAAAATCCGGCGGGCCCCAAGTTTGGAGGCCGTAATCGCTAGAATCCCTGTCCCAATGCCGACATCCAAGAAACTTTCGAATTTTCCACGGCATTTCTCCATCAACCGTACCG
>JAMWDC010000046.1 GCA_023819025.1 Candidatus Omnitrophota bacterium
ATTTAACGATTATGTGAAGCTTCTCGATCTTGACCCCTTGTTTGCGGAGATCATGGAACGGGTTTATGGCCCCGAATTTTTCAAAGTCCACGGAATGGGTTTGGGGGGATACCTGGAACTTTTCCTTGAAGGAGGTGCGACGAATACCTTCAAGATCAATTCTAACGGCGAGTTGCAAATCAACGATGCCAACCGCGAACAGTTTAAGGCGCTCCTGACATGGCTCAAGACACGCATTGAGATGCAAAGTCTTCCCTTAGAATTTCACCGTCACATCAAACGAACCCTTGATCTTATCAAGCTGGTTGAGGATGCAAAAGCAGGTGACCAGAAATTTTCGGAGTTGGTGACCCAGATTAATCGGATGAGCGCAAACGGCGAATGGTTCGGTTATGTAGATCCGGAGATGATGCTTCGGAATGTCAATAATCCCGACATGCTGCTTGCCCGGTTTCATGGGGATCTTGTAGCGTGGACCTCACAGATGGTCCTTTCCTATTGGATCAACGTACGTATGGCCTGGATTTCCGCGGTTCGGGCGCAAATGCCCGCCGCAAGTTCCGCGGCTATTGCGGATGTCTTAAAGGAAAGGCTGGAGGCGATTAAGGAAATTCTCACCAAACGACCGGGCGAAACGGAATCTCCGATCGAAGGATTTTACGGCCGGTCCTTCAACCTTGTGGATCCGACATTCCACGATCCGGCAATCCTTACGCGATTGGTCGAGGATTATTTGGCCGAGGGTTATAACAAGGAGGATATTAGAAATATTTTAATTCTGGCGAAAGAATTAAAAGAACGGAAAGGCCTTGGAGAACATACTCGACGGTATGTCTACCGGTTGAAAGGCGGACAAGAGAAATGGGATGATGTTAAGGATAAGTCCGTGGCTCAGCTATTCGTTGAAAGAGACCGGACAGCGCCTGTTGCAATGCAGCATACACAGATGGTGGATGCCCCGTTCAATTCGGGGATTCTCCTGGCCGAGGCCAAAGTGATTTACGACGGGAGGGGAATAAGGACGCCGTTTGAAGCCCTGAAGGAATATGAGAAAATCATTACCGGCAAATATGAGCTTCTCGAACATATCCAAGCATTACCAGCCGGGGATCCAAACGCCGATCCGCTCGCACTGGTCATCCGATTGGTAAATTTATTGAACGAAAAGTTCAGTCCTGCGGGGTGGCAAAAAATTCCCGAGGATACGCCATACCGCAACCTGCCGCCGACTGTGCAGGGATATTTTCAAGCGTTCTTACAGCTGGCGGTTCGAGATGCGGTTCTGAGCGGTCACCCTGAAAGGAGTAAGGATAATTACGCAGGGTATGTAGAAGAGCACCGATTTTTGGTTGAAGAGCTTTTGACGGATGCAATGAAGGCGGATGGCGATCAGAAATATCAAGTCTCCCTGAAAAACCTGCAGGGCGTGGGAAAAACCCTCCCAGCGATCCAATGGGTCCTGATTAAATTCCTCCAGACATTGCCAGAAACAGAATACCAGCTTTCAGAACTTTTTATGGATCAGACAATTAATGATGTCGGTCCGGTGGAATTGGGGGGCGCGGCGCCTCGCGGGACCGACGAAGTCAACCTGATCCGCAGGATGAGACGGCACGAACAGCTGGAGTCGGGAGAGGTCAAGCGCGTGCAGGAGATCAGTAATTTGCAGGAGATCGTTCAGTTAATGGATCGAGTTCAAAAGGATATCTTCAAGGAACGGAAATATCAGAACAAGTATTACAGTTTTTGGTTTGAGAAAGTGGTGAAGGAGTTGATGGAGAAATATCCCGATCTGCAGACAAAATATCCGAATGTTTACCGGCGGTTATTTCCGCCCCTGATCGATGAGGAGCCGGCCGCCCCGAAGACTTCGGCCTTGCAGTCGCCATTCGGGATGACAGCTGTTGGTTTAGTGATCGGTGCCCACGCCGCAAAGTTTTCCAAGGAGGTATTGAGCCAAAGACCCATGTCGAGATTATATGCGCTTACCATGGGATTGTTCGGGGCCGACCGGGCTCGTTCTGAAGTGAGGAATAAAGACAGAAAGGAGTATGCTGAATTCGTTAACGAATTAAAAATTTTGGCAAAGCAATATGACCAAATCGAGTTGCAGAAATTTAGCCTTACCTTGGTTCGACTGACGGCCCAGCTTCAGAAATTAGATCGGATATTTAAAAAGCGGCTGTTTGGAAAACAGCCGAAGGAGTCCGGGGTGCTTCAGAAAGCAAAAGCAGCCATTGAGGAATTGAAAAGGAGATGTTGGATCAAGTGGCAACGTGTGATAAAGCAGAGTTCATCTGCGATCCAAAATCAGGGTTTGGATGAGGGTCTGACTTATCTGCAACATTTAAAGGAAGGCCTTCAGGTTTTTCAACAATTGTTTGCGAGGAATTCGGAGGAGGCGAGACAGATTCAAATAGCCCAAAGTTATGTCCAGAGATTGATGGAAGAGGCGGAACGGCGTAAATCCGTTGCTGTTCCACCGACTGCACAGAGGGCGCCACCCAGTCAGGAAACGGTTCAGCCTCCAGCTGGACAGACGATAGCCCAGCAACCGCCCGTAGCTGATACTCCACCGCCCACAACAGCTGCATTATCGAGCGCACCCAAAACACCTGAACCCACCAGGCCCGGGGTAACTGAAGAATCTTCTAGCCGTATTGGGATGATTTTGGGTCAAATTCTTTCTCTGGCTTTATTGTTCGTGCCTCCCGTTATTTTTACTGTGGGTTATTTAATATCACAGGCGACCGATTATTGGATGGATGTCTATGAGAAATCGTCTGTAAAAGCAGCCATTGATACCCCTTTTGTCCCTATAAGATCGGACGATCAAAGCTTCCAAGAAGTCGAGCCATCATTACCTACGCCGCCCGAGGCTCCCATCAGGCCACCGGTTCAACCCGAGCTCAAACTCGAACCCAAACCTGAACCACAGGCACCAAGCGTTCCACCAGTACCTGAGGCAGCAATGCCATCGACGCCTCCGACAGCTCCCAGTGCTGCGCCAAAACTGCCGACTTCACCAGCAGAGGCAGCAAAGCCGCCTGTGCAACCCGCAGTTCCTGAGGTGGTTGATATTGCGAAATACGCAGATGAGTTAATCGCAAGTCATTCGGAATATTTTAAGGAAGGTCGGGGACTTGTCCGTGTTCGATTTACTTGGGACGGAAAAGATTACGATGCGCTTGTGCCCGTGGATCGTATTTCGCTCCAGGGCGGAACTATCAAATCCTACCCTTATACGCAGCCGTGGACCATGGCTTTGGCCGTAAAGCTATTCGGTGATCAGATAGAAGGGGATCTTCCCAAGACAGTAGACGATCCGTTACTGGAAATGGAAAAGTTGATCCATTTCCTCCGCTACGTACGGGGTACTTATCCGGTGACACCGTGGCTTACACTGAATCCGCCTCAACGGGATTCACGACCCGGTGTGGGGATTGAAGATCTTGACCAATACGTAGCCCAGTTGGCAGGATCCATCGGATCGCTGCGGGAAGCTCAGGGTCGTGAGGCAAATCCCGACCGCAGGCAGAGGATGGCGGATATGATATCGAAATTGATGCAGCTCATCCGGGATCATAAAGAGCCATTCGTGAGAATGTTTGATCCGGGCAGGGGATTGATGGCCGGAGACCTGAATGTCGTCACACTTCAACCGATACCAGGTCGATATAAAGACCGGTTTGTCGAAGACCGAGCCGCATTGGCTTTTGTGATTGCACTTTATGATCTTCCACGGGAGGCTTGGTCCAATATCCCGTTGCAAATCCAAAGGTCTGGGCGGCCCTGGGTACGCGATTATACCGATCCCGAAGGCAATGTTTATCCAGTATTAACTGCGTTTGACGGAGGGTCCTTTCAATTTTTCTACAATCCCCTGAGCGGTTATGAATTGGGTGATTCCTCCATGCGGCTTTTGCTTCGCAATACGGCCATCAGATTTTTGCGTCACTACGATGAATCCAACAGCATCAGTTACTTTCCAGGTGCTGCGTATGTCGGATCCGCAGATCGTTATGTGGCCAAGGCTGGACTCAAGGATTTGGCAGAAACCGCCGATACTCTTGAGCCTAATTTCATAGCGCCAAGTTATGCCTTCCTGGCCGTGCCTGCTACGTCTGAAGTTCTGAATCACATGGCGGGCCGCGTTGATCGTCCCGATTTAAGAGATGCAGCTTTAGGGCATCTGCCTTGGGAGTCTTTTACACGGAATACGGACGGGACTTATAGTGTCACCCCAGTTCACTCCTCAGTGCTGGTTTTACCGGCTCTTGCGGCCGGCGGTCTTTTGAAAGACCAGGATGATTTCCCAACATTCTACAGGGCCGTGGACGTCCACGGAATTCCCGATTTAGAAGACCGCATCCGGCGCCTTTATTCACCTGAAACTCTACGTATTCAAGGAACTAAACTCGTCCCGGCTCCTCCCTTTCCAGCCCCACGCTCTGAAGTCAGGCGCGACTGGACAAGGCGCCAATTTCTTGGAACTGGAGCGGTATCATTGGCCATGCTGCTCGGAATGGGGATTCCGCCAACGGCCATGACCGCTGAACAAAACGTTCAAGGAACTCAAGAATCACGGGCGCTTGGCGATCCGCGTCGGGACGTGTTCTATATTCTGCAGGCGGTTCAAGGCAAGGAAATCCACGATATCAGCGGTAAACCCGTGACTGAAAGCCATCGGGACTATGTTGAGTTTCAAGCCAAGATTGCTGAGGACGGACCGGTCAAAGGATTCTTATCCGCGTGGTGGGAAGGTATCCATGAGGACAGCGAGCGGTCCAAGCTCACGCCCGGCCGGGGTTATCGCATAGCCAAATTAATTGAAGATGATGCGGATAGGGCTTCAGCATTGTCGGGCCATATCACGGAGTATTTCCGGGAGATCGGCATTTTGAAAAATAACGAAACGTTGCGGGAAAAGATGTATTCCCTTATCTACCCGCAGGGCGTCGAGTCTTTTCCGGATCTAAGGAATCTTCATACCCCAGAAGAAAAGGATCGTTATAAAGCCTGGATCGACATTATCAGCCGACTCATTGCCATGTCGCGGTCCATGTTTGAAGATCCGGCATCGGCTATCTGCACGGATTATCAGGTAAAAACTTCGGATGAAAACAAGAAGCAGGTCGAAGACGTTGCACGATACTTCCATTATGTGATCGAAACTCATAAGGCCGTTGTGAACATTGCCAGAGAGAGGGTATCGGAGAGAAAAGAGATTCTTGGTGATGAATTTTTTCAACTGCTGGATGAAAAAGGGGTGGATCGGGCTACCTTCGGCGAGTACTTACAGATTTATAGCAAAGATGAAGCCGCCAGGCAGCAGGCGGAGAAAGCGGCGGCGCAATTGCACCAACAAGGAATTCTCGATATCGACTTTGTCAAGGCATGGTATCAGGTGGTTAATCACGAACAGATGAAGGCAACCTATCCGCTCTACCGCATCATCAGAAAACGCGACGATGAGCGCAAAGGATTGATCGGAAAAGATCCCGCCCAGCATGAGAGAAAAATGGAGAGAGAATTCCCCGCGATTTTTTATGAAGGACTCCTGTTTAGTACGGCGCGCGACCTCGGGGCTTTTGGCGTGGATCTGTCTCCGTCGGTTAAATCCAACATCCTTCCCTATGCCGATCTCCCGAATTTTGTCCGTTTTCTCTTTGCCCTTCGTGACTTGCAGGACAAGCGTGTTTTACTAATTGCCGAAAAGGAATCGGATTCGTCATTTGTCATGAACCGCGAGATTGCGACACTGCAATATCTCGCCACGTATATTTCCCAGCTTCAGGAAATTGGCTTTACGGTCCCGGAAGAGGTGGTGAAATCCGTCTCTCCCTGCTACAACTATTTTCTTTCCAATAAAACAGCCATTTCTGATAAGTGGCCGACGTGGCTTGTGGGCGGACAGCCTAATCCCCAACAGATTACTACCGTTACGGGTATTTTAACAAGGGTACAGGCGATTTTGGAAAGCGGCAAAAATCGGAAACTGAAAATGGTGGATGCCGCAGATCGACTCGTTCCGCTGCTCCAAGATTATATCCGATGTTACCCGGACCGTTTACGGCAGACCGAGGCAAGCGGTATTGCCCGCGGAATTCGGAGGAATATTGCTGTCCAGTACGTTTTGCAAGAATATTACCAGGATCGCAGGCAGCAGGATGGGAAAATCATAATTGATCAGTTCGGCAAAAAAGTGATGGATAAAGTAAACAAACTGGATGCGGCTGCATCGAACGGCGAGGGCGAACAGTCAAACGAAACTTTCGACCATGCTGAACAGCATCTACTCTATGATGCATCGAAGATCGTCATCCTTTTGGAACGGCTTGTGGACAGGGATACCACCTTTTACGGAAGACCCCTGGATGCCGAAGGCGTCTCCAAAGAGGTCTTGAATATTCTTCAGGGCAGGTTCTGGCTTGTAAATCCGGCGGATAGCGATAAGTTCAGCTTCCAGCAACTTAGGGAGGCATTGCTTCGATTGGTTCAAGCCATCGAAGACGACGATCTTTTAAAGCGTACCGTTAAAACCCAAGTCAAGGATGCGCAAGGCAAGGAAAAGACCGTGGTCCGGCTCGATTCGCCTAGCTCGTCGCTTATTATTAATAAGGATTATCATTATCGCGCCGCCGCAATAGCCATTCGGGACCGTTTTACAGACCAGACCGCTACTGAAGACTTGCAAAAGGCCGTGAATCAATTTGCCCAGGGGCGGAACCTTCGTAACGCATCCAAGCTGGACACCCTTGCGGAATGGGTTCATGCCTTTATTGATTACACACAAAAGTCCGGGAACCCCAATGATCTTAGAGATTTTATGGCAAATCTACCGCTACAGGTCTTGGATGAAATCAAGGATTTTAATGATAGACATACTCAACATTCCGGCCTCGCGGAGATCGTTCGGGCGGCCCGCGATAAAAGATGGACAAAGCTTCAAGAAGAAGGAGTTCAGTCCGATCCGGATGTTTACTTGCGGCAGCCTTTTTTCACAATCCGTAATGCCATTAAGGATGAAATGACCCCTCTCCCAAGGGTTTCGATTGATGAGCAATCCTCGTTTTTTCCCGAACTTCACCTTCAGGAGGGTGCGGACCAGGGCATCCTACCTCATATAAGGAAGGTCCGGAAAGATCTTGAAGACCGATTGGGAGATTCCGGGACGGTTCTCGCACAGGCCATTTTTCGAGATGATTGGGTCGGTCATTTGGAGTCCTTGAAAACCTGGCATTCCTTGAGAAGGGATTTGGGGCGGACTTATGACGCTCAAGAACGGCTGCTTTCCCGTTCAGTTTCCTATAATCACGGCCTCGAGAATTTCCTCGTGAGTTATGAGGGGCTTTTGGTTAAATTGAGAAGGATCGCCGCCGCACAGAAAAATCGCCGACAGCAGGATGGATATCTGCTTGACCTCTTTGAAGTGAAATCTTTTCTCACCATACAAACCGGCCTGGATGGCCATTTAAAAATTTATCCCAAACCTCAATATGCACAGGATCCCTTTGTCAGCGAAATGGCTCAGCAGCTTTTGAATATTGATTCCCTGTTGCGCAATAGCGATGTACTGGACTCCCGGAAGAGCCTTCAGAATATCCAATTAAAAGATATCCAGGACGTCATTGATCGCATGAAAACGCAGTTGGAAACAGCAGAGAGCGATGCTTTAAAGGGTATCGATCAAGCGATCAAGGTTTTAAAAGAAAAGTTAAACGTACCGGCCGAGGAATTGAGCGGCATAGAGGAAACGGTGTCGGACATAAAAGCGCGATTGGGAAGCACAGCCCGCGAACCAAGTGATGTTCAACGAGTGGCAACGCGTATAAGAACTGTGTGCAGCAATATCGATGACATAGTGAAGCGTAAAAAGATGCAAGCGAAAGCGCCGGACATTGCTGTGTTGAGTGAGCTTGAGGAAATCACGAAAGGCGTAAGAACGGCGTTGAAATTACGGGACTCCGAAATGATCCATCCGGATCTCGATTTTCTCCACTTCACCCTTTCGATCGTCCGATGGATGGAATGGCATCTTGTGGAACAGGGAAACAGGAATGCGCAAAAGATTGCAGCCGCATTGGGATACGTGGCGGCCCTGGCCGAAGGTAAAGATTCCTTGACAGCGAAGCAGGAATCCTTGGGGCGTATTGAATTCGTCGAATCCGATCCCGAAGGAGAATTCGACGATTACCGGCGGATCATTGATCGGCTTGATCCTGAGACGGGATCCCGTGATGATCATGGCAAAAAGGTAAAGGCTGCTGTCCAAGTGATGATGCAGGCCTATAAGGACGATTTTGAGAAGTTGGAAGAAATGGTCAGGCTCAATCAGAACCTGCGGATATTTTCCGCGATGGAAACTTTGCGTTTTCACTACGAACCGGACAAATTTTCGTATCTGGCCGAGCGTATTGTGCTGCCCGTTATGGGCGGAGAGGTCAATCTCTACTATCAATACGGCGAGATCATGATGGGGAGGGGAAACCTGAATCGGCTGGACGAACTCTTTGATTTCATACGCGACCAATTTCCATTCGCCATGGGTGCCGATTCTAACTTTCAAACCGTGAGTTCGGTCTATGAGAAATTTCAGTTCAATACGGGTGAAATCGGAGATCTGATGCGCATTCTTCTGCATGATGTCTTCTTTCAGAGCCGTGCCCAGGATATGTTGGAACGAATCAACGGCAGACCGGGCAATGAGAAGATCCGTGTGAGTTCCGAAGAGCTGAGACGAATGCAGCAGCTTTACGGCGAGATCTATACGATGAAGATGAAGGAATATTTTGAGCGTGCCCAGCGGGAGGACATCGAAGCCAGAGGGATGGCTTATCAAACGGGCCGCTTCCGTGTTTATGAAGAAGAAAACCAAGGGGGTGAGACCGTAGGATGGGGTCCGGATCATATGCGATGGAGGGCTAGGTTGGAAAAGGGCGAGGTCGTTGCAGCGGATGTGCCCGAGGAGGTAAGAAAGGAGATCAACCTCATCACCGAAAGGGCGAATTTGTTATTTACCCGCTATTTTACCTTAGAGCAGCTTCGGGGACTCATCATCCTGAGAAGCACCGGAGAGCGCATTCAGAATCGCAAGGTTGATGAAGTCATCAAGACCCTTCGTGAAAGGAAGGTTTTACCTGCCGAAGTGCTCAATACCCTCAATTCCGATCAAGTGCCTAAGCTCAGTCCCTACGAGATCAACGGAAAAATCGCGAACTTTTATGAGGAAGGCATGTCACTTGGGGAGATTCGAAGCGAACTGGAAAAGTGGTTTCAGTTCATGCACCGTGTGAATGTTCATTCCATGGAACATACCGGGCATTTTCTAGCCTTCCCTCAAATTGAGTATCTTTATCTGTTTGCCGAGAAAACCGATTTTGGTTTGGGTAAAAAGATCACGATTCCTATTCCAGGCCGGGATAAGCCTATCGTGATCCAGGCGGAGATCTACGGGCCTCAGGCCAGGCTTGACCGCCGGTTTGTGCAAGGGATTTATGGCGAGGATTACATGCTCCGGAGACTGGATCCGGATTCGGAAGTCCTCCGCCAATCGGCCATTGCCCTGGATTTGGCTTTTGCCGGGGCGGACCAAGAACTCTTAAATATCATTATCGACGGGCATCGGCAGGTCAAAAAGGAATATCCGGAAATCGAATATGCCGCATTTAAGGCTGCGGTCGAGGAGTTATCCGGGCATTTGCGGCAGATTAGAAATGTCCTCTATCCCGAGTATGTCCGGCAAAATAGAACGGATTCGATCCATCCGGTTCTGCACGAGATTGCCCGCCGATCCTTTCCAATGATCTTACGGTCAAAAATTCTCAAGATATCCACTTGGAACCGAATGATGGCCTATCGCAATAGCGAGGAATTCAAAAAAATGGCCATGGCGAGGCGCGAAACCGAAAGAGGTATTGTCCCAACCCTTCATGCAGCGAACAGGCTCAGACGTGAGTATGTGTTAACGTCTCCGGATCCGGACAAACGCATGAAAGCACTCGACCGTATTTTTACCTTTGTCGGAATGGGACAAGCGGGTGAGAAAGGGGGGTTGGAGAGAGAGGCGCGTCAGTTATTCACAGAGAGGCAGTTTCAGCCGGATGAATCTTTACAGCGTTATCTTGCAGAACAAAATTGGCGCTACGGACGACCGGGAAACGAAGTGCTCGAATTTACACATCGGCATCCGATTCCGCGGACGGGTGGTGAACCTCCTTATATTCCTACGAGTCTTGAGATCCAGGATGATTTCCGAATCTTTAGTTTCT
>JAMWDC010000047.1 GCA_023819025.1 Candidatus Omnitrophota bacterium
CGCCGTTGCAAACTTACTCACTATGAAATTACCCGCCGACCGTCACAAACACAAGAAATCGAGCCGAGAAAGTTCAAAAAATTTCCCGCAGGTAAGTTTTGAGAGAATCTTCAGGCTTGTATTATTAAATCGATAAAACAATTCGAAAGTCGATACCCAACTCTGAGTTAAAAAAGTGAGAGACAGATCCGCTGACGCAATCGTGGGAACGATAAAACACCAGGGACAGATCCGCTGACGCAATCGTGGGAACGATAAAACACCAGGGACAGATCCGCTGACGCAATCGTGGGAACGATAAAACACCAGGGACAGATCCGCTCTCACATGTGCGGACCTATCCCTGAATGGAACCACTGGGCGATAGAGGATTTGAACCTCTGACCCTCTGCTCGTAAAGCAGATGCTCTAAACCAGCTGAGCTAATCGCCCATCTCTGTAACCGTTGGACCTTTCCGAATCCGGATCGCGAAGGCGTCGCACACCAAAAAGAGACCTAGAATTTGTTGATCTCCATGATCAAATCCTTCAACCGTACAAAACGGCGGCGGTTGTAATAAAAAGCGAGTCGGATCAGATCGTGCGTGTAGGGTTCATTCGCTTCCTCAGGAAAGGGTTTCATAAACTGAAGGATCTTCCCCTTTTTAAGGATGCCTGCAAATTGCTCGTTCAGCAAACTCAACTGAGCGGCGCTCAAGGGCCTTTTAATCCGGAAGACCAAACGGTCGCGGATGTAACGGATGGAATGATAATTGTGGTAAAAATGCACAATGTAATGGACGGCATCATGGGGATCATGCGTAAAGTAAATCAGGTTGATATCATCCGGGTCGATCATTTTATTCTTGATAAACTGGGTCTTCACGAAATGGACCCACTCCCGCCAATAACGGCTTTCCGGACGGTCCAAACACACTACTGGGCGCGGAGGCGTTTTTCCCGTTTGCACGAGCGTTAAGGTTTCGAAACCTTCATCATGAGTCCCAAAGCCGCCCGGGCATAGTACCGTCGCATCGGATTCCCGGATAAAGATCAGCTTACGGGTAAAAAAATATTTAAAATTAATCAGTTTGTGATCGTTTGCCACGACCGGATTGGCCATCTGCTCGAACGGGAGACGAATATTGCAGCCGAAACTATGGGCCCGGCCGGCCCCTTCATTGCCGGCATTCATGATACCGCTCGATGCCCCTGTAATCACCATCCACCCTTCATGCGCGATGCCACGGGCAAAATCCCGGGCCAGTACGTAAGTCGGAGAATTCTTTGGAGTCCGGGCAGAGCCGAATAAGGCCACCTTACGGATGTGGTGGTAGGGTTGAAAAATCCGGAAGGCATAGCGCAATTCCTTGAAAGCGGAATTAATCAGTTTGACATCGGCACGGCCCAATTGGTCTTGATAAAGTTTTAAGGCCGTGACGATGATTTCCTGGATGAGGTCCTCATCCGGAAAATCGCCGATCTTTTTGATCAACTGACGGATCTGTTCGTCCAAATCGCCGATCCCAAGCGAATACCGATACGGTTTTGGGACGCGGTCCTCTTCATGGTGGTCATCCCGGGGAAGGATGGCCTTCTTTTTGGGCAAAGGGATTCTTGTCTTATCCGAGCTCATCGTCAGATTTAATCCTTGATCTTTATCTGGAGAATCAGATCCCCCTCATGCTGGCACGCAGGACAAAGACGGCCTTGGCGTTTGAGGCGTAATTTTTGTCCATCCTTCGTGCGCGGAGGGATCTTGACAGATAGGGTTTTGCCTTCTGGCGTATGAAAGGTCACTTGTCCGCCCTTCTTGGCTTTATCTTGCGAGATCCGGAGATTTACATAGATATCGGCACTCTGAGATTCCATCTGAACATCCGGTCCTGAATCTTCGTCATCGTACGAATATTCGTACATGCCTGGTCCGTGAGTTCTGAAGGATCCTTGACCAGCAGACCGAAAATCCCCAGTATTAAAGCGCCCAAAGATATCCGAAAAGATATCTTCAAAGGCCGAATAACGCCGGCTCGAGGTCCGACCGCCTGTGCGAAACGACCGCAAGAGTTCCTCAAAATCAAATCCCTGAGAACCCGCAAAACTTCCGGAATAGGTACCGCCAAAACGACGGATCTGATCGTATTGAGCGCGCCTTTTCGCGTCGCTCAAGACATAATAGGCCTCGGAAATCTCCTTAAACTTGGCCTCGGCCTCTTTATTGCCTGGATTTTTGTCCGGATGGTACTTGACGGCCAGTTTACGGTAAATTTTTTTTATTTCTTCGGGCGTCGCACTGTCCGAAACCCCCAATATTTCATAATAATCCCGCTGCGTTCTCATAGCGCAAACTGAAACCTCTAAAATTCAAGCCACCACTCTGGAATGGCACGCTAATTTTTATCCCCCGATCAAACAGGAAGCTGCAAACGGACGATATGCCGTTCAGATAACTTTCTACCCAACCATAAATTATCAAAGCCGGGCACGCCCCCTACTCAGGTACGCTCTGAATCATCGTCCAGTGGATATTATATATGATAATGCCGTGACCTCAAGAATTGTAGATACTTGTAAGACCGCTAAATCAGGCCTTTCCGATCAAAGTATTTAATGAATTGCTCCAGTTTTCACAGAATAGGATACCTCCTCGCTTAAGGTGGGGGCATAGCGATTCGTCACACCCTTCCTCACCCTCCCCACCAAAGGGAGGGAATAACTGGAGCAACGTATTATTTATCAAGAACCAGATATGCCCGAAACGTGCTATAACTTTTGCCGCCATACACAAAAATTTCAGCGTGCAGACGTTTCCCGGAATATGATCCTACAAATCTTTCCCCCGTACACCCATCCCAACCGTGAATGAATCGCCTAGGACAAAAATCTTGTATTTTTCGGCCGCTGGATCGCCGAAGATCATTTTACCCAGCCAACCGAGCTCTTGATCGTATCTCGAAAAATGATTAAAAAGAATGCCTAAAACACCGATCGCAGAAACGAATTAGAATTTTGCAAATCAATAGACTCAAAGCCGGAGATAGAACCAAAAATGCTGTTCTTCAACAAGCTGATCCATTTTCTTATCCCAAGATCACAAGTAACTCACCGAATGCTCAAAATAGAGATGCGACATCTCCGGCGCCGAAAATATCCTGGCAGAAGAAAAGGTTGAACTCCTTACTTGGAGAAGGCATTCTGAACAAAAGACCCATGTGCCGGACGAGAATGAAAGAACACTCAAGCTTCAGTGGTCGCCCCTATCCTTTCGCGGGGGAAAGGCATTGAAAACCAAAGTTGGATAAAATGATTGACCTACCCTCTACCTCGCTTGGGCTTACCGCGAATTCAGGTTGTTTGAATTCCAAAAATCCTGCATACAAAAAATTAGCCCGAATTTCTGCGCCTATTTTTCCGGAAACAGCGGTCAACTAATTTTTCCAAATCTAACCGATCCTGAGGCCTCCCGGATTTTTTCTTGACCTTAATAAGATCCTTCAGCCCTAATATCTGGATGGTTGTTTTTCCATATTGACTTCGGACACGATTTTTCCAGGCGGTCCAAGCAGAAACACCTTTAACATGCATCAAGATATCCACTCGAACCGGCGCAATGCCTATTTGTAAAATCATCCTTTTATTATCAAAATCTTCAACAGCAACATCAATGAGAGGTGCACCAAAAGTTTTCAGTGCCTGGTAAACCCTTTCGGGCTGATTCAGTTCGGGAGGGATCCAAATATCAATATCTTTCGTAAAACGGGGTTCCGTATAAAATATAACGGCGTGCGCACCGATCACCAAATACTTTACCTTATGTCCGTTCAATATGTTGAACAGTTCTTCGTAGTCGCGGCTGACCACTCTTCCGACCCTTGATTTTTTGGTATTGGACCACCATCATCCATGTTGCGGCAAAACGCGCGAGTGCCCCTGCCTTTTGCCAAAATTGAATGTCGAAATCTTCTGCCTCTTGAAAGGAATAGGCTTTATTCACCCAGACTTTCTTCATGGATCCATGCCCTCTAATCAATGATGGCATTGCATAATCGCCCCGCCTCCCGCTTCTTTTTGTCCGAAGAAGACTAAAGAATTCGGCAAAAATGCTCCGCCATTAGAATCGATAGGAATGCATGGAGGTGGAGGGAATCGCACCCTCGTCCAAGAGACTTATCCTAAAAGGCGCTCCATGCTCATTCCGTATTTTAGTTTGATCCGACAAACTCCCACGGACAGGATTTTACCGGACGATCCGTCTGGGTCTTATCCTCCGGTTCGACGGCGAAACCGGAAGAGCAACCTGCGCATTGACGTCACATGGGCCTAGCAGGTGTTGGCCCTGTAACGTCGCCGTCAATTAAGCGGCGAGGGGAACGAACGCAAGAGGCGCCGAGATGGGCCCGGCAGCTACCTGCCTTTCGTTCCAGCTGATGTTATCAGCATTTGTGTTTTTGCCAGGTGTTTACGCCAAACTGCATGGCGTTTAAGAGGCCTCCTGACAACCTCTGCATGCTCCCTTTAGGAGAAGATCACTTGTCGATCCTGGTCACCCCCATATGAAAGAACGTTAGAATTATAGCATGCGAAAGGAATGATCTCAAATTCAGGGGAATAAGGGTTCAGGGGAATAAGGCGGAATCTATAAAAATCGAGTCCTGACAAAGACACGCCTCAACCGCTGGTATCAACTCCTAAGGCTCCGGATTCGCCGTTGATCAGGTCCGCGGCCTTTTGATTGTCACTTGTCGAAAACACACCGACGATCTTAAACCCGTCTCCACTTGTCCCGTAGACATAGTCGATAAATATACCGTGATTGCCCAAAAGTTTGGTGACGGGCGCTAAAGTTCCGACCTTGTTTTCAAACTCGACAATCAGGGCATCGCGCTCCTCGATCTTGGAAACAAAATAATGAAGGGCCTTTTTGGCCTTTTCCGTATCGCGGACAATCATCTGTAAATACCCCTTCTTCCCTACGGAATAAGCCGAAAGGTGGGTAATAAAGACGCCTTCCAGAGACAATGCCGAACAGATCCGGCCTAAAAGCCCCGTCTCGTTTTGAGCCTCGACGTGCAGTTCTTTAGCCAAAAATGCGCGTGCCATGGTGCTTCTTTTATCGGCCTCTTCGCATGGAACGTTTAATCGCGGCGCTGCTTTCTCGTTCGTGGATCCGGCGTTTGATTGTCTCGCGCCGATCATACTGTTTCTTACCCTTGGCTAGGGCGATTTCCATTTTCACCCTGCCTTTTTTAAAATAAAGCCTCAGGGGGATGATCGCAAATCCCTTTTGCCGGCTCTGTCCGATCAGGCGGTCGATTTCGTGACGATGCAGCAGCAATTTCCTGGAACGCGTCGGATCCGTTTCGACGTACCCCTGGATCTTCGAATAGGGCGAAATATGACAGTTCACAAGAAAGGCTTCCCCGTTCGCGATCCTCACGAAACTGTCCCTGAGATTGACCCTGCCTTCTCGGATGGATTTCACTTCATGGCCGAGCAAACTGATACCGGCCTCATATTTATCGAACAGAAAAAAATCATACAACGCTTTGCGATTAACCGCGATCGGGTTCATAGGCGGGGCAAACGATTTAAGATCCAAGATCCGAGATCTAAGATCCACGATCCAAGGACCACAGGACAAGATTCAAGAGTCAATCTTGATGTCCATCTATCGTTAGGCACGGTTTTGAATTTTGACAATTTGAAGCTCAGAAATCGTTTCGAGTTTCGTGCTTGTGCTTCGAACTTATCGACTGATTACCCCCGAATCCCGGATCAGAATTGGGGCTGCGCCTATTTCCTTACGGATTAAAAAATTCAATGAGAATGAATACCGGACGGCTCCTCATCGATCGATTTTTTGAATCATTTGCGGCGGGACACTCGATCCCGACCGGATCGAGTACTCCTCACAACCCGAATCCGTCCGATTCGGGTGCGGCGGGGGGGAATTGAACCCCCACCCCTTGCGGGACAGGATCCTGAATCCTGCGCGTCTGCCAGTTCCGCCACCGCCGCTGATTCAAAAATCGAAATTTCCAGAAGAAGACCAACACTGCACTCGTTCTGGACAATGTGCTGCCAACCCCGAAACCGTCCGTTTCGGAGCGTCATCATCACAACTCGCGTTCCGAATTGTGTCTGATGTCGTTTCGCCATCCCGGCGTAAGCAGTTATGAACAAAACGTGCGTATGAGGCTTACGTACTTTTTCGGACGGAAAAAGTACCTCATCCACACTCAATCCGCTTCACCTTTGTAGTATCGGTTCTCCCAGGGACGGGTATCGACCCATCCCGTCTTCAGATAACGGACATTGTCAATGGCACGAGCCTTCATAGTGCGATAAAATCCGTGTCGCGTCAAGTCTGGAAAAATGCTTGGCAAAATTCGGAGAAACGAAGATCCTCGATCCAGAATCTTCGATGCATGGTGCTCGAAAACCAGTTAGGGAGAGCAACGCGCACAAGGCACCGCATCGCTGAAAAGATGCTTCGGACGATTACCCTTTTCAAGCCGGAAGTTCTCGGGTCGGAACTCAAAGCGCATTTGAGTCTGGACGATAATTAATGATGAAAGACCGTGAACGGAATAAAACACAATGAATCCCGAGCAAAAGAAATTCATTCTTGAGAATAAGAAAAATGACTCCCCCAAAGAATTGGCCCGGCGTCTTGGCCTCAAGGAGAAACAGATCCGTAAATTTCTTGACCAGAACAAAAGGCCTGCGAATAGCACCCCGCAACGCATGCCCTCGCAACGGCTTGTTTTTGTGGGGATACTTCTGCTTGCAGGGTTGATCACCTATGTCAACAGTTTTAAAGGAGATTTCGTCTTTGACGACGGATACACGCTGTTGCGGAATACAAAAATTCAAACCCTTTGGCCTTTCACGAAATTTTTTACGACACCGAGGGGACTGGGTGATTTCACTTTCGCACTCAATTTTGCTTTGGGAGGACGACACCCTTTTGGTTATCACCTTATCAATATCGTGATTCATCTTGCCGCAGGTCTCGTTCTTTACGGCATTCTGCGCAGAACGTTTCTCCTACCTTCCATGCCTCCCTCATTCCAACACGACGGTTCAGAATTGGCTTTCATCATTGCGTTGCTGTGGATCGTCCACCCCGTTCAGGTCCAAAGCGTAACTTACATATCCCAACGATACGAATCGTTGTGCGGTCTTTTTTACCTCGTGACCTTCTATAACACGATCCGCCATGCTCAAGACGGGGCTTCTTCGAATTCAAAAAAATGGCTGCTTATAGCCTGGATAAGTTCTGCATGCGGCATGCTCACGAAAGAGGTAATGGCCACGGCTCCCCTCCTCATCCTGGTTTACGACCGCATCTTTCTAGCCTCTTCGATACGAGAAATTTTCAGGAGGCGCGGCCATCTTTACGTGGGCCTCTTTTTGACTGAACTCGTCCTTGTTGGCGTGTGGATCCGGGAGGCAGTAATTCTTTTCCTGCCTGAAGACCAAACATGGGGCGCAGCCGGATTTGGATTAAAAGAAATCACCCCGGTACGCTATCTGCTTACCCAATCGGGGGTCCTGCTCTATTATCTCCGGCTCGCTGTATGGCCTCATCCTTTAGCTTTTTTGTATGACTGGCCCCTGGCTTATCACGTCCACGATGTTTTAGGACCGCTGTTAGGCGTCGGCGCGCTATTTGCCATAACCATGTTTGGACTTTTTAAAAAACCCCGCCTTGGGTTTCTGGGAATCGCTTTTTTTGTGCCGTTCTTGCCTTCGTCAAGCTTCAT
Source organism: Candidatus Omnitrophota bacterium (assembly GCA_023819025.1). GTDB lineage: Bacteria > Omnitrophota > Omnitrophia > Omnitrophales > Aquincolibacteriaceae > JAMWDC01. Next base: position 7,749 of record JAMWDC010000047.1, read on the forward strand.
TCCATTAAATGATCTGATCTTTGAACACCGCATGTATCTTTCCCTTGCCCCGGCCCTGACTTTGCTTGTGTTAATCCCTTATGCTGCCTCGAACCGATTCTCCAGGCGGACGTCATGGGTTGCTTTTCACAAACAGTGGGTCGCGAAACTCTTTTTTTTGGCGGCCTGCATTTTCTCGCTCCTCTCGATTCAACGGAACGGGGATTACGCAAGCCATAGAGGCATCCTTGAAAAAAACATCCGGTTTGCGCCTGGACTTGCAAAACTCTATGTCAATCTTGGCGAGCTCTATATGAAAGAGGGTGCCTTTCAGAAGGCCATTGAGATCTATGAAAAAGGATTGACCATGGATCCCCGCTCGGCCAGCCTCTACAACAATCTGGGCCATGCCCTGGTGGAAACGGGGAGTCTGAAACAGGCGGTCAAGGCCTATCAAAAGGCCGTTGAATTGCGGCCCCAATTCCCCGAGGCACTGCATAACCTGGGGATTGCGTTGATGAAACTTGGAAATATGAAAGCAGCTGAATCCTATTACCGCCAGACCTTGACGCTGGATCCTAACTTTGCCCAGACGCATTATGCGCTGGGAACCCTTTTGGCATCCCAGGGACGATACCAAGAAGCCTTCGTCCATCTCGAGGAGGCCTTACGGCTCGACCCCAAAAACCCTCGAACTGTGTCTTACTTAAAAAAATTTCAAGAACATCTCCAAAAAGTGGGTTCAGGAAACCAGCCTCAAAAGAAATAAAATCAGTACCCCATCAAGTCGCTCTGTTTATACGCCGTGTTTATGCTGAATTGTTAGGATCTTATGCGGATCGGAAGAAGGCCGCCGAGGCTTCTCGTAATTCAGTAATCGCATCAAGGATACCGGCATCGGCCTTAAGCCAAGCCAAAATATTATGGCCGGGCTGGATTTGAGTGTCGAGATTATTGAGAATCATCTCGGCCTTGAGCAGTTCAGGCTCAAGATCCGAGCCGGAAGCCTCCCCTGCAACCATCAAGGCGAGGACGGATAGGGCCATCAAACGATCGGCCTGAATTCCTTGATTTAAAACACAAGCCCCTTCTTTTTCGAGCAGCTGCCATTTCAAGTTGGACAAATGATCTTGGGCTGACAGGATCTCGTCCTCCCGGCCGACGACGCTGGCATGCTGCATAAGTTTTGGAAGCGATAACCGACTCACACCCGCCTTTCTGGCAAGCGGCGACATGACACGGTAAAGATTTCTGAAGGCATCATGATTGGCGCCCTTCCAGTTCCCTTGGAAGAAGCGGCCCAAAGTCTGAGAGTAACCGCCTTCTTCAGCGCGAAGGATAATAAGCCGGGATTGCTTCGACCCGAACACTCGGCCTGATAACACGTTCATTTCCCGTAACCGAGTCTCTGTGATTCGGCCCTCAACCACAATCGCCCCCACTTTATTCGGATATTCGCGCCAGACCGTCAGCAGGGACCGCACGAGCGACTCCAATTCGCGTATACTTTTCTTCCCATTTTCATCACGGATCGTAAACGGAATGAACGTCACCCCGAACTGACTGCGCCGGTTTTCTGAAGCCGGAATCCCGAGTTTTTTCATGAGATTGTCCGGCAGGACGCCGACGCGCGGCTCGCCGGCCAAGCCCATCTGGAACAGAAGATTTCGATAATCCGGTACGGGCAGGACAGTTACCACCGGAACGGGAAGCAGAAATCCGAATAAGGATCCAGACAGCGCGAGGACCGTCTGCATCGGAAAAACCAGTGAAGGATTATAATCACGAAATATCGTCTTTACCGATTTCGCGATTTCTGCCATTTTTTCAGACCTCTCCCCCTCATCGGGTCGTACCTCGGCCCGCACGGGTTGGCTCGGGCCGTACTGGGAGTTCGGCTGATGGCCGAACTCGCCACGCATGGACCGATATTTGAACGGGCTATCGTGCACAAGAGTACCTGAATCGAACGGATTCAGGCGCATCTCCGAGCGGGACGGACCGTCGAGCGGACGATCCGGGAGCCCGTCCCGTGCCTGCCCGCCGTTAGGCCGGGAAATCAAGAACGGGGCCGACCGCCGGAGCTCTTCGATACCTTGGAGGAGCAATTGGGGCGAAAAATGCATTTCGGAATAATCCATGATACTTTCGATAAATTCACAAAGCGGTATCTGATCCAAAGGAGGAAGGTTTTCGAGATTTTTATAGAGCCCGAACAAAAGCGCCAAGGCCGCTGGAGAATTTTCGCTGACCAAGGCGTGACGGATCGCTGTGTAAGTAAGGGCCCTTGGATTTTCGCGCGCCGCGAAATTCGCAAGGAGACGGTAATCACCGGAAGCCAATCCGCGAATCGCAAATTGATAGAAAGCAGCGAATTTTTCTGCATCGCTGAATGAAAGCGCGGGAAGGCTATTTTGAACCTCGACCGGGAGTTGACGAAAGGCTTGCCGCGCCCGTTCTTTCTGAATCCGGAAATATTCCGAATCCGCAGGCACCGCCTG
>JAMWDC010000048.1 GCA_023819025.1 Candidatus Omnitrophota bacterium
GAGGAGCTCATTGAGTTCATGACTGGTCACATGGATGACATTCTTCAGGGCAGGGCTGGCGGCAACCTGTTGCAAAAATATTCGGTAAAACTATGGTTTAAACATCGTGACTCCTTAATCGAATATGCCGTTGCGGTGGCCCGCACGAAAATTCTTCCCCGCGCAGACTCACTGTCCATGAAGCCCGGCGAGATTGAAGAACAGTTGCAGTCGATTGAAAATTATCCGAAAGCTGTTTTTGTCAATGTCTTGGACCCGTACGATATCCGTCAGCAGAGGGTGGTTCGGATGCGCTATAACGTCGCAGCGTGGAAGGCCGAAAACTTCAGATCGCGTCTTGATACCTTTTGTGACCCGGTTTGGACCGCACAGCCGGGAAGCGGCCGCTGCGGACGCGATTATGTCTTGACCATGAATCACGATCAAATGCGTTATGTGGAAGACAAGGTGCAGGCTTTCGGCAATACACCGCAAGGTATCGGCAAAATGCTGACCCCAATGTTCCTGAAGGATCTGCGCCGAGATGTTTGCCATGAACTTCGATCTGACGAAAAGGCGGTGAAGTAATGGCAAAAGATCCCTACAAGTTTGTTCGGGCTACGGGGCGGGATAAGTATTGGCGTACCCAGGATCAGGAATTGGCGGATTTGACGGCGACGGACACGGGATTATTAAAAGAAGAGCTCGGTCATCACGTGGCGTGTGTTGTCTGTAAAAGCAAACGCCATAATCTGGCTTTTGTCAAACAAGGTTTTGCCTTTGTTAAATGCTGCGATTGCGGACTGGTCTTTGTCAACCCGCAGCTGGACGAATCGCGGCTTCTTTCAAGCTATGCCCACGATGCCTCCCACGACCAATGGGTGGACGTTCTCCTGACGCCGGCCCAGCAGGCCTACGATGCCAAACACCGGTTCGGTGAAGCGATCAGACGGCTTGAAAAAATGTACCCGCGTAAGAAGAGGGGGCGCGTGCTGGATGTCGGGTGTTCGATCGGACTCTTTCTGAAGCTGATGCGGGATCGGGGTTGGGAGCCCTTGGGTCTTGAGATCAATCCGAAGGCCGTGCAGTATGCCCGCGAACATTTTGGTCTTGCAGTTGACGAGAAGCTGCTCCATGAAGTCAATTACCCGGACCGCTATTTCCAGATCATTTCTCTGTGGGGTGTCTTGGAACACACGAAAAATCCCGACGAAATCCTTTTGCAGGCCCGGCGGCTTCTAGACCCGCGCGGACGCCTTGTGATCCTGGTCCCGAACGGTCACAGCTTGGCGACGCGGATTATGCATGAACATTCCCCGACCTTCGGCGGCCGGAATCATCTTTGGTATTTCACGCCGTCAACCTTGACACGACTTTTAAAGCGAACGGGTTACCAGGTGCAAAGTGTTTATACCCAATTGAGCCAATTTGACGAGCTTCTGCATTTCATGCGCTATAACGATCCCTACTTGGCGCAGAAGAAGGTCAGTTCGGAGGAATTTAACGTAAGCCAGTCCTTGCGAAGGGCGATCGAGCGATTTATGATCCAAAATCACCTCGGGTACAAACTGATTGTCTTTGCTTCGACGAAGATTGTGCCGTCATGAAGATCGGAAAATACGAAATCAACCGCGGCCGGACCTTGGTGATTGCCGAAATCGGCGGCAATCATGAGGGGGACTTTGACCGCGCCCGGAAAATGGTGGCCGATGCCGCAAGGGCGGGTGCCGATGCCGTCAAGTTTCAGGTTTTTAAGGCGGAAAATCTTGTCAATCGCTCGAGCCGAGTTCCGACGTATTCCGGGATCACTCATGATCAGCAATTTGCCCGGTTCAAAAAAATGGAATTTACGCCGGAACAATACCGGCTTCTTAAAAAGGATTCCGAACAATTTGGCCTCCTATTTGTGGCGAGTGTTTTTGATGTCGAGATTGCTCGCATGATGGCGCCGTTGCTGGATGCCTTTAAGGTGGCATCGGGTGATATCACCTACGAACGCTTACTGCGGTTGCTGGGAACTTTTAAAAAGCCGGTGCTGATTTCGACGGGGGCATCGACTCTTGACGAGGTGCGCCGTGCGATGATGTGGGTGGGTCGGTCTAAAGCGTTGCTACTGCATTGTATTTGCGCTTATCCTGCACCTTACGAGGAAATGTATCTTCGCAATATCCCGTATTTATCGAAGCAGTTTAAAGTCCCCGTGGGATTTTCGGATCACTCGGTCGGAACGGAATGTTGTCTTGCGGCGGTAACGCTGGGTGCGGCAATCATTGAAAAACATTTTACCTATGATAAAACGATTCCCTACGGAGATCACCGTCATTCGGTCGATGCGGCGGATCTCGAAGAAATGGTCACTAAAATCCGTAATATCGAAAAGGCCCTGCGACCTGTCACGTGCCGGACTGTTTATCCTGCCGAGGTGAAGGCGAGGAGGTTGGTGCGAAGGTCCCTGGTGGCTGCCAAAACCCTGTCAAGCGGTGACATTTTGAAAACAGGCGATGTGATCGCGCGTCGTCCGCTTGAAGGCATTCCGGCCGAAGAGGAATCGCAAGTGATCGGAAGGGTCCTTCGCCGCACGATCCGGGAAGGTTGGCCGATTAAAAAATCTGATTTGATGAGGCGGCAGTCATGACGGTGCAGTTAATCGATAAAGTGAATTCGGCAGAGTTTGATCTTGCCTCATTTGCCAAATCGTGGAAGGATAGAAAGCCCGAGACAATTTTAAAATGGGCCTTTGATTATTTCGGAGACACGATTTGCGTTACGAGTTCTTTTGGTGCCACGAGCGGGGCGCTTCTTCACCTTGCCAACAAAATTAAGCCCGGTGTTCCCATCATTTTTTTGGATACTTATTATCACTTTGCTGAGACACTGCAGTATAAGGAAACTCTGGAGCGGCTTTTAAATTTAAATATCCTGACCTTTCGATCCTCGATCAGCCGGGAAGATTTCAAGTTACGGTATTCGCCGAAACTTTATAGCGAGGACCCGGATCTGTGCTGCCATCTGCATAAGGTCCTGCCGATGAAAGAGGCGCTTGGGAATTTCAAGGCCTGGGTGTCCGGGATAAGGCGGGGGCAAACACAGGCACGCCAATCTGCAAATTTTGTCGAGCGTTACGAAGAGGGTATAGTCAAGATCAATCCTCTCCTGGAATGGACGACGAAAGATGTCTTTAGTTACATGAAAGAAAATCATATTCCGGGGCATCCGCTTTCTGCGAAGGGATATAAAAGCATCGGCTGTTGGCCGTGTACGCAGCGAGTCGGGGAAAATGAAGATGAGCGTTCGGGCAGGTGGCAGGGACATTTAAAAACCGAGTGCGGTTTGCATCTTTTCATGCGCCGGTCTCCGGAGACGGAATTGCAGTAGCCGCAATATTTAGAAACCCGTGCTTTAACCCCACGCGGCTTGCCGCGGGGTGCTTCACGTTATTTGTAAAAGCGGCCTAGTTTCACGGGATCGGTGGATCAGCCGGCAGCAAGTTCTGAGGATTTTTGTTGCAAGAAAAATTATAAAGATAACGGGGCAAACGGTGAGTAAACTTTCATCGAACCGCATTTATACAATCATTTTGAAGGCGTTGGCAAACGTGATGTATTGTCTTCATTGCGTCAATCTCGCCCTGCAAATTAAAACTCTGGGGAGGGGTTGTAAGGTCCTTGGCGGCGTTTTGATATCAGGCGGAAAAAATATTTCAGTCGGCGAACATTGCTTTATCGGCAGGAATGTTGTGATCGATGCGAGCGCCGGTCCGCTGACGCTGGGTGATCATGTGGAGGTTCGTGATAACACGCGGATTTATTCTTCCGGAATTGTTATCGGTTCCGGCGTGACCTTGGGCGAAGGAGCTTTCCTGAACGGGACGATTACCATCCGTGACGGGGCTTGGATCGCACGCGGCTGTGATTTGAGCGGACGGGTGACGATCGAAAAGGCCATCCTAGGACCGAAGGTATCCTGCGTCGGCGGCGGGGATCATGCCCGCGATCCCAAAACCGGCAAGGTCCTCATGACGTCGGACGATTCCAATTCCTGCCCGTCCCTGCGCGACACCGGGATCCGGATTTGTGAGGGGGCCTGGATCGGTCAGGGGGCCATCATTCTCAAAGGGGTTGAGATTGCCCCGAACACAATCGTTGGAGCCGGATCGGTCGTGACCAAAAGTTTTCCCCAGAATACAACGATAGCCGGTGTTCCGGCACGTGAAATCAGATCATGAACCGCGTCTTAGACGGAATCAACGCCAGCGATTTCAACCCGCGATGATCGAATCCAAAAAAAAATCCATAATCACAGATACAGCTGCCTATGCTGCAGCGAATTACGTGGCTCAGGGCATCGGCATCGTTAACAGTATTTTGCTGCGGAGATTCATGGGGCCGGTCTCGATGGGAATATGGAGCCTCCTCCAGGTTATTCTCGGTTACTGCGGCTATGCGAGTTTCGGCACGACTAAGGCCATGGCCCGCGATTATCCTTTTCTGCGGGGCAAGGGCCAGCATGCGGAGGCCGAACGTTTAAAAGACATGATCTTGACCTTCTCGATCCTCATGTCCGTGCTTCCGGCCGCAGGGCTTTTGGGCTATTTGGCCGTGCGGGGTGATGCGCTCGATCCGTTGTTCCGGTTCGGTCTCGTGTTTATTGCGGTATTTCTTTTTGTGCAGCGTTTCTATGATTTGGTTATGATCCTGCTTCGTTCCGATAAAAGGTTCATGGCCTTGAGTCAGCTTATCGTGATCAATGCCGTCGGGATCCTCGTGGTGACTGCCTTGTTGGTTCACCGCTGGAATATTTACGGGCTTTTTTTCGGTACGGCCCTCGTGACCTTCATTTGCCTGGTCTTTGTTTATAAGGTCAATCCCTACCGGTTCAAATTTTATTGGAACACGCAGGAGTTAGTCCGGGAATTGAAACTAGGTGTCCCCTTAATTGCGACTTCCTTTTTGGTGTCGTTTCTAAAGAGCATGGACAAATTGATCATTGCCAAGCGGCTCGGTTTTTATGACCTGGGTCTTTATTCCGTTGCCATGATGGCCCAGTCCTATCTTCTAAGTTTTCCGATGATGTTTGCCCATGTCTGGTATCCGAATCTCCAAGAGGCGTATGGGGAGAGGGAAGACGCGAAGGCCGTGAAGAATTACCTTTTGACACCCGTGCTTATCCTCTCGGTTTTGGTCCCGTTTCTTGCGGGGGTCGTGATCTTTGCCTTACCGGTAGTCGTTGAGCTTTTCATACCCAATTTTGTTCCCGGGCTCCCGGCGATGAAGGTTTATTTGATAAGCATCTTTTTTATCCTCTTGGCCCAGTTCAGCAGTTGCTTCCTGGTGACTCTGGATAAGTATTTGATCCAGATCCCGGCGGTTTTGGCATCGATCGTTTTGAACGCGGTTCTCAATCTGACTTTCGTGAAGATGGGGTGGGGGCTCCTGGGGATTGCTTGGGGCACGACTTTGAGTTTTGTTTTTTATGGTGCGGCCATGTATGTTTTATCGCTAAAATTCGTGGGGCATTGGCGTGAGACGATGGCATCGCTCGGGCAATCCATGACGCTCCTTGTTTTGCTGGCCTTGGCGACGTTTTTGATTGATCATTGGGTTCGATATCCGAGTCTCTTCGTCGCGGCCTTGCTGAAACTGAGTATCTTTTTGATTCTTGCGTGCCCCTGCTTTTTATATTTGGAAAAGGAGACCCGACTTTTTGTTAATCTTCGCGATGCCTTTTTCAAAAAATCTCAGCCTCTATCCGGATGGAAGGTATCTGAAACGGGAGTCGATCACGAGACGCAAGATCCGGCCTAAGACCCGTACGGATTTTTAGATTCTGTAGCGGTAGAGGTAAAAATTCCTGAAGGCCTTTTTCTTAATCCGCGCGATCAGAAAACTGTAAAGGCTTCCGTTATCGGTCTTGGCCTCGAAGATTTTTTGGATTCTGGGTTCTGCTTGAAAAAGATTGTCATGGAAGGCAAGGACGTAAGCAGCGCCCCATTTTTGGGCTGTTTGTTCCAGATAAGGCAGCATCGCCTTTTCTTTCTCGCCGGGCGGATCTCCCCACATGGCGTCCCAAAATTTGGTCCGGACCCCGAATTCGCCGGGTTTTGTCGGTGCCATTCCACGGTAAAATCGGTCCAGCTCCTGCCAGGAGGCGTCGGGATCGCGGAAGTAATCCTCATAAATTTTTTTAGTCATCTTGTATTCCGCAATATCCGTTCCGCTGTAATAATTCCGCATAAAAATGATCTCATCCAGTTTGAAACCCACATGGATTCTTTGATTCTTGAATTCGACTTGTATCAGAAAGCCGGCAGCACATCCGATGATCACCAGTGCCCGGAAAAATCTGGAGGGGATTCCAGTCAGGACTGGCCGAAGGGCACGCCACCAAAGCGCGATCACGAAAATCGTCAACGGAACCAAGGAAGTCGTGAGGTAGCGCTGGGTTTCAACGCTCCGAAAGTTCATTGCAAATCCCAGAAGGCAAAATCCAATCCAGACACCCGCGAAAAGAAAGATCGTTGGGGCACCGGCGGGCTCCGTGGCGGTGGAATTTTTTGGACGTCCGACAGCGAACGATACCCCATCAATAAGCAGGGTGACGATAAGAACCGAGCCCAAACATGAGAGAAGCGGCGGTACGATTGAAAACAAGCCCCAGGGATTCATCTGAAAGATTGTCGATCCCGACCTCGTATCCAGCGCAAGATTTGGATTTTTGACCCAAGGGATGACGGTTAAAAGCAAGGCCAAAGACAAAATGACGAGAATCCGGTTTTTAACGTGAGCGCCAAGCCACTTCCTGTACGAAATCCTTTGATCGAGCAACGGAAACGTAAGGAAGACAAACGGGATGATGCGGGCGGTTTCTTTGACTTTCATGCCGAGCCAGGAAGCTATTCCGATCACCGCCGCCATCACAACGACCGATCGGATGCCGGGGGTTTCCCGGTACAGGCGCAGGAAAAAGTAGAATGCAATGAGAAGAAACATTTGAACGATTAGTTCGGGATCCGAGATCCACGCCAAACTCGGGTAGATGGGAGGAAGGAGGTAGAACAAGACACTCCCGACCGCCGCAATCCCCAAGTGGCCGGTCATGGCAAATCCAACGGCCTTCAGGCCCCAAAAGGCGTTCGGGCTGTAACCAAACAATTGATAAAGTGCCTTATTTAAGGCGGTCCAAAAGACCCGTGTCGTTAACGTGCTTTCGGCCCCGTGGACATACCAGGCGGGTGTCCAAGGATTGAGAATCTCTAGAAATAATTTTTGCCACGGGACACCCTTGGCAACGTGAATCGTATTGAGGTCATCGCCGAACTGAAAGGGAAGATTCTGGAGCAGGAGCATCGCAAATAGAAAACCGGTGAGAAAGACAAAAACGGATAAAGTCGCTGAAGAATATTTTTTCATGGTGCGGTCACGGGCTCATTATATTGTCCCGCGGTCGTTCGTCAATGTTTTAAACATTCAAATGAGGGCAGGCACGAGGCCGGCCCCGACCATGTTTGCGAAATAAAACGGGATTTTTTTCATGAATTGGCAATCAGAAGCGAATTTACATTTGCAGGGGCGCCCTTGTGGGTGCCAGTCTTGAATCTATTTATCGACCTGTTGCGTAAGTCTCGGGTTCATTGACCGGCAGGAAAATCGATTTGTTTTTATGAAATTACCGATATAATAACGGCTTAACATCACAGAGCGGGTATGGCCACGCGCAAGAGTCAAAAAAAGAATCAAATCGCAAACTTACTGATCAATATCCTTGTCGCGGTTCTAAGCCTTGCGATTTTTTTTGCATCGGCCGAGTGGATGATTGTGAAGTATTTTCCGGAAAAAGTACGGACCTATTTTGATGACCAAACCGAAATCGCCTTGGGACACCCGGTGCCCAAGAAGTCACCCGGAGAAACACGGATCTTTGTATTCGGCAGTTCGGCGGCTTACGGATTTCCGGCCGCAGACCGCTATTCGATTACTGCGTGGTTACGTAAAAGTTTTGTGCATCTTCTCCCGACGCACACGGTCCGTGTCATCAATTGCGGCTGGCCCGGTAAGTCGAGCCACCATGTTTACGAAGGTGCGCGCACCGTCATGAAATACCAACCGGACCTGTTTATCATTTACTCCGGGCACAATGAATTCACGGTTTCAAACCGACTGTACATCGATAACTGGTTTTATTGGCTGAACTTCAAACTGGAGTACCGAAGCGCCCTTTACAGGCTCCTTGCATCGCGGATCGCGCGCATCCGAAAGCATCTGACCTATGGGAGCAGTGGGTACCCGGAAAAAAGCTACCGGGAGGAAGTCATTGCAAACCGTGTGTACAAGAAAATTGAAGTTCGGGACGACGAATATCAAAGAATCCTCAAGGCCTACCGCAAGAATATGGAGAAAGTGATCCGGCTGGCGAAGCGTCGGAAAGTCCAAGTCCTATTCGTCAATCTCCCGTCGAATGTACGGGATATCCCACCCGCCTTTTCGTTCCACCGGCCGGATTTGACCGCGCCCGAGCTCGTGGAATGGCAGATTCACTATGAAAGCGCCCAGAAATTTTATGCAAATGGACTTTATCAACAGGCTCTTGACGCATACCGGCGCGCAGCCGCGATCGATGATACCTATGCCGAACTTGCCTTCCAAACGGCACAGACTCAGGAGAAGTTGGAAAATTTCAGCGCCGCGAAAGCCGATTATATCCGGGCACGGGACTTGGACGGTCAGCCATGGCGGGCCAAATCGAGTCTCAATGATACCATCCGTGAGATCGCGGCGAAAAATCACGTCCTCTTCGCCGACATCGTACGGGCCTTCGAAATGTTATCACCCCACGGAATCGTGGAAGGCAATCTTATCCATGACAATGTCCATCCGTCGATCAAAGGCCAGCAATTGATTACGGATGAAATACTCCGCACCCTTTGCCAACATCACTTCATTGCCCCGGCTGACGAGTGGAAATGGGGGGATTTGGACAAAGCCCGTGAGACCCATGCGAGCGATGAGTGGACCGTTGAAGGGGCTCAGAATGCTTACCGGTATATCCTGCGCGGCCTCCACCTCTGGGAACAGGGACGTTACGGCGGGGTCATCGAAGACTTGGAAAAGGGATTGGAATTGATGCCCGAATTCGTAGAATCCTATGGATTTATTGCCGATGCGTATTGGAATCTGGGCCGGAAGGATAAGGCGCGCGAAGTTTATCAAGCATTTCAGGAGAAATATCCGAAAGTTTTTGAAATGTTGATTCATCGCTACCCCAATCTCGAAGACAGCTACAAACAAAGCCGGGGCGCCTTTACGGATCGTCCCGACTGAGTCCTACCCATGAGAATTGGCATTGACATTCAATCGACGCAGACAAAGATGACGGGACTCGGGGTCTACACGAAGAATTTCACCGAGCACCTGACGCAGTTTGCCGACTCCCGTTTTAATTTTGTCTTCTTGTCCCACCCGACCTCACGGGATCTGAACACACCGCAGCGTCTCTGGTGGGAAAATATCGAACTCCCGAAACTGGCCCGGAGGGAAGGTCTTGATCTCCTGCACATTCCTGCGTTTGCGGCGCCGTGGATTCCTCCTTGCCCGATGGTGGTTACGGTTCATGACCTGATCGGTCGGGCCTACCCGAACCAATTGAGTTGGCCCAGCCGTTTCTATTGGGGGAGGTGGCTTCCGGCGTCAATCCGAAAGGCGCGGAAAATTATTGCGGATTCCCAACATACAAAACTCGATATCCTCAAATACCTAAAGGTTCCGGAATCCAAGATCGCGGTGATCAACCCATCGGGCCATGAGGGTTTTTCAGTACGTTCTGAAGTCGTGCCGCTGAACCGCGTTAAGAACGACCTCAAAATTTACGAGCGCTATTTTCTGTTCGTTGGCACCATCGAACCACGTAAAAATTTAAGCCGTACCATTCAAGCCTTTGCGCGCTTCCTCAAGGAAAAGACAGTCCAAGACAGTTTTCAACTGGTGATTGTCGGATCCAAAGACTTTGCCCATGGAAAATGCTACATCCGGCTTTTGCAAAATACCGGACTCGAGGCTCAGCATCTTGTTTTTACGGGCTACTTGGATACAGAGCGGCTCAATCGATTATACTGCGGGGCGGA
>JAMWDC010000049.1:0-8436 GCA_023819025.1 Candidatus Omnitrophota bacterium
GGGGATGACCCGGTAATCTCCCTGATAATGGATCAGGGCCTACCAGTAAATTGCCGAATCATCGGAAATCATATCCACGGGCCAATACCCCACTTCATCGAGTGCTTTGAAGCTCATGCTGTGGCTTGAAAAAGTAACCAATTTCTCCGGATTCGTGGCCTCAATGAGCTGAAAGAAGGAGGATCCGAGTTCCAGGACCCGCGCAAATCCCGGGGCCTCCCATATGTTGTTGTGATAAACCGGGATCGGCTGGTAGCTGGCCCGCATGCGGTCCGGATGACGCATAAAATGAAATGTGAGCGCTGCAAAGTATTGGGAATCCGCAACCGTATCCGCATCAAAACAGGAGACAATCACATTTTCAAACGGAATATTGTGGGTCCTGAAAAACTGGGCTGCTTGTTTCGCCGCATAGGTGACATTCGCACCCTTCACCCTGGCCTCGCCCGGAATGTTGGAGGGATGAATCGTAACAAGGAAATCAAAAAAATGGTGGCGATATTGGAATTGAAGGACCTCGGCCATTTCCGTCTGTTTTTCGCCGAACCGTTCCTCGACCGCCAACACGGGGATCAAACGCTTGGGAGGAAACCGGCTTTCCGTTAGCGCCTTGAGGCCCGGCTCGATGATCGACCTCTGCTCATTGGATACTGCAATAATCACCAAGTGATAAAGCGATTCGTAGGACGGGACCTTGACACCCTGCCGGATAACATGCTGAAGTTCGCGCTCTTTATTTTTAAACCAAAACCACCTTTTGATCCGGTCCCGGGGTCCCAAATTTTTCTGCTTTCTCCGGAACGTTTCAACCCCGCTTCGCCCTTTCTCAAGGAGGCAGCAGAGCTCCGTCCAATCGGTTTCTTTTTCGATCGCTAAAACACCATAGGCCAAAACAAGAAAAATTGTCATGTAAAAAAGCCGGAACAGCCAATAGAGATCAAATGCGATGATGATGACAGCAGCCCACAGGGGCTTCGCGAATGAAAGGACGATCATCACGATGAGAATCGTCCAGCTCATGAACCCCGGAAGAATGGAAAAGACACGTTCGCGGATCTCTTCGGTCCGGTCAAGGCCCTGATGCGAAAATTGAAATTCCTTAGTTGGATTTGTCATATCCACTTTATTAATCAACCAGTTTTCTTCTGATCAAATGCCGCGTTTGGCTGTCAATAAAATACAAGCTGCGGCGGCGATCCGAGTATTCCACTAGAGTATCGGGTGCAATCTGTTCGAGAAACCTCACTTGATACGGCCAAGGTTCCTTCGCCTCCAGCAGATAAACCTTCTGATTATCGACGAAGATGACGTGGGTATCATCGTAGGCCCAAAAGGCCTGGCGGATCTTTTGGCCCGACTGATACAATAAAATCCGTTTCGGCCCCAATTCAAAAAGCCCTCCTTTCATGCGGCTGAAATCGATGACCCCGACGGTCCGCTGGGTCCAAAAAAGAAGTTTTTCCGTATCGGCATGCTCGGTATATTCCACGCCGATGACATCCTTGTCCACCAAATGGTAAGGCATTCGGTTCGAGATCAATGCCCCCTGATCACTCAGGAAAATCAGCAGGTCTCTCTGAAGAACTTCAATCCGGTAGGTATTTGAAGATTCCGGAGAAAATATCTGCTGGCTTAAGACCGGATCTCCCAAGAGGGGCTCGGGATGGCGGCCATGGGGATCGGTTTCCACTAATGAAAAATCCTTTTTGAGGAGGACAAGCCGCCGATAATCCGCACCAAAACCGATCACCCCTGTAGCAATTTTGGGTTCGATCGCCATCCGACTGCGGTCAATCAAATCCAGTCCGCCGTCATGTAAAAAATAAATTTGATCGGGGTCGTGGGGATCCCAGCTCACGCTCTTCGGTATAAACGTTACGAGCGGACTCAGGTCCTGGATGACCTTTCTTTCTCGGGTGGGATCCAAACACCAGTATCCCGGCTTGCCTTTGGATTCCGTCTTCAGGATGGCGATTTCAGATCCCTTTCGAATGAAGATATCTGAAATTTTTGGAAATTCTTTTTGAAAACCGCTGAACCGGATGGGTGTATCCTTTTTAAAAAACAAATCAACCTTCCGTAGAGAACCCAACTCTTTATTGGTCCACGCAATGATTTTAGATTCGACGATAAAAGGAAGCATCCCCGCATACCCCTGAGAAGAAATGACTTCCCTCTCGGGGCGGAGGGGCAATAGAACAATGGGCTCGAGTTGAACGGCTTTCTCCGGAAAAATTTCGATTTCTTTTTCCCAGGAATCGAATCCCTTTTTGGAAACCCGTATGCGGTACCGGCCGGGCAGCAAATCGTTCACCCGGGTTGGGGTCTTTTCTGAAAATTTCTTTCCCTGAATATGAACTGTGGCATATTTGGGATAGGTCGCCACAGAGATCAGGCCCGTCTTAACCAAGGATCTTTCAACGGGATTGAAGATATAACCTAAGGCGTATAGAATAACGTACGGGATCAAGAGGAAATAGGCCACAAGAAAAAAATAAAAAAGAATTTTTCTTAATAGAAGCAGCATGGTATATGTATTCTATCTTGCAAATGAATCAGGGTGAAGAGAGAAGATTATCTAAGTAATCGTTTATAAGTCTTTGTGGGTTTCGTCATCCTGAAAGCCCGGTGGGCTGAAGGATCTCCGCCTATCGGAGATTCTTCGCTCCGCTCAGCATGACGGGGTGGTTTTAAATACACAAAGACTTTTGAGCGATGACTTAGCTCTACGTTCTTAGGGATGTTACTGCCGACCGGTGCGATCGAGATTCGGGGCTGAAATGTTCGAGGATGAATTTCCATGTTGATGGAGGGATCAAAACTATGGTGGAGGTAGTTTTTGAAGGGGTTGGACCCAGCGTTGAGGAAGGAACGGTTCAGACGTGGTTTTTTGAAGAGGGTGATTCGGTCAGCGAAGGGGATGATTTGGTGGAACTCGTGACTGAAGAAGGAACGGTTATGATTCAAGCGCCCAGCAGCGGAATATTAACGGAAGTTTATTATGACGAAGGAGAAATTGTAGCCAAAGGCGAGGTTCTTTGCGCGATTGATAATGAGGAATCCGCTTTGGAGGACATCGAAGAGGACAAACCCGAATAATTAACGTCGGGTTGTTTCGTCGAGGAAAGGAACTTTCATTTATGCCAATGCATGAAGCCAACCGCATGATGCGGTTACCGCCGTATCTATTTACCATTGTCGATGGAATCAAACGGGAAGTCCGTGCCAAGGGTGTGGATGTGATCGATTTTAGCATGGGGAATCCGGATTTTGATCCGCCGTCCCATGTCATTACGGCGGCGCGCCAGGCCTTACGGATGAAAGGGGTACACCGTTATTCTAAATGGGATGAAGAGATCGAGTGCAATCTCCGCCGTGCGATCGCCCGATGGTATTACACGAAATTCGGGGTGGAACTTGACCCGGACAAGGAAGTGGTGCCTTTGATCGGTTCGAAGGAGGGGATTGCCCATCTTGCCTTGGCTTTTTTAAATAACGATGACTTGGCCTTGATCCCTTCGCCGGCGTATCCGGTTCATTTCAACGGTGTGATCATGGCTGGCGGGATTCTTTATAATATTCCGCTTTCGGAAGACCGTGGGTATCTGCCCGATTTGATGTCGATCCCGCGCGAAACCACGCGTCTTTCCAAGATGATGATGCTCAGCTACCCGCATAATCCGACGACCGCCACTTGCGATTTGGATTTTTTTAACCGCGTGATCCATTGGGGGCATGATAAAAATATTATTGTGGTGCATGATCTGGCTTATTCGGACATTGTGTTCGGTTCCAAACGCGCTCACAGCATTCTCGAAGTGAAAGGGGCGCGAAAATTTTGTGTGGAGTTTCATACCTTGTCGAAATCGTATAGCATGCCGGGCTGGCGTATGGGGTTTGCCGTCGGAAACAGAGATATCCTCTCGAGTTTGGTCAAAACAAAGAGCTATGTGGATTTCGGGCTCTTTCGCGGAGTCCAACAGGCCGCCATTGCCGCGTTAACCGGACCGCAGACCTACGTCAAGCGAATCGTAGGTCTCTATAAACAACGGATCGATTATTTCGTGGATGGATTGAATCGCATCGGATGGCCGGCGAAGAAACCTCAGGCAACGTTTTATATCTGGTCTCGTCTTCCCGCACAATATTGTGCCTTCACGTCGATGGAGTTTACAGAATTGCTCTTGCGAGAAACCGGTGTGGCGGTGGCGCCCGGTACCGGCTTTGGCGAGCAGGGGGAAGGTTTTGTGCGGTTTGCGATGGTGGTCCCTGAAGTCCGAATGAAGGTGGCCTTGGGCCGGATCCAAGAATTTTTAAAACGGAAGGTTTAGCGATTAAGGGTGGGGAAATCTCTGCATTCATCACCCGCCCGTTCAAGACGCCCGATTGGCGTCTTTGACTCCGGGTTGGGGGGTCTAACCGTTGTTCGGGAAATCCGGCGGTTATTGCCGGCGGAGGATATCGTCTATTTTGGCGATATTGCCCGCCAGCCGTACGGGATCAAATCCAACGAACAAATTCTGCGTTATTCCATCGAGAATGTCCTTTTCCTGCTGAAGAAAAAAGTCAAGGCCGTTGTCATTGCCTGCAATTCCTCATCAAGTGCGGCTTTTGATTTCTTAAGAAGAAATTTCAATTTGCCCGTTGTTGATGTGATCGAACCAGCCGCGCAGTGCGCTTTGCGGATGAGTCGGTCCAAACGCATCGGTGTCATTGCGACAACCTCCACCGTTGCAAGCCATGCGTACGTAAAAATTCTGAAGCGCGAGTCACCATCCGCCCGGGTCTTTCAGACGGCCTGTCCGCTCTTTGTCCCTCTGGTTGAGGAGGGATGGCGCGAAAAAAAAATTACTGAGGCGATTGTACGGCATTACCTGTCGCCTATGAAGAAAAACAGATTAGAAACGCTTATTCTTGGCTGTACTCACTATCCGTTGATCAAAAACGCTATTTGTCGGGTCTTGGGCCGTAGCGTCCGTGTGATTGATTCGGCCAAGCCGACCGCTGAGAAACTCGCTTCACTTTTGCTCGAAAAAGGATTACTCTATGCAGCTGAACGCCGCGGGCGTTTGAAGATCTACGTCAGCGATTTATCCCGGAATTTTGTCAAAGTCGGAGAAAGATTTCTGGGCGAAAAACTGCGGGATCTCGAGATTGTGCGATTAAAATAAATTTCCAAGAGGTGATAGCAATGAGGAAAGCGATTTGCCTTTTGTCGGGCGGGATCGATTCCACCACCACCCTGTATGTGGCGCTCCATGACCGATACGATGTTCATGCGTTGACCATTGATTACGGGCAATTGCATGCCAAAGAAGTTTCATGCGCGCGCGAAATTGCTAAGAATTTGGGGATTGTGCATTACGTGTTGCCGATTTCACTGCCTTGGAAGGGAAGTGCGCTGTTGGACGATCAAATTCCCATACCGAAGGGACGTGATCGAAGTCAAATGGCGGAGTCTATCCCGTCGACTTACGTGCCCGTACGCAACACGATTTTCCTTTCCCTTGCCATGTCCTGGGCGGAAGCCGAAGGCGCGGATGTTGTGTTCTTTGGCGCAAATGTTCAGGATTACAGCGGATATCCCGATTGCCGGCCGGAATACCTCGCCGCTTTTACGAGGATGATCTGGCTGGGAACGAAAGCCGGGCGGGAAGGGGGAAAATTGATTTCGATCGAAACGCCGCTTGTGCAGCTGTCCAAGAAGGCGATTATTCAGTTGGGTCAGACCCTGAAAGTTCCATTTGAAAAAACCTGGTCCTGCTATCAGGGGCTCGAAATGCCGTGCGGGGAGTGTGACTCCTGCCGAATCCGGGCCCACGGATTTCAGGAAGCGGGCATGGAAGATCCTTTGATGCAACATGCAGTAGCCAGCGTTGGTTGACCCGTCCCGAGTTTCAGAAATATTCTCATCCCTCCAGGGTGAAGGGACGCATTTAGGCGAGCGTCACCTATTTATCCGTTTCGAAGAATGCCATATTCGGTGTGTCTATTGTGACGAACTCGAGAAGGAGGGCGAAGAGATGACAAGGTCCGAAGTCATGGACCGAGTGCACCGCCTCGAAGCGGACGAGGGGCCTCATGCGTTTGTAGCCCTAACGGGCGGCGAACCACTTCTTTATGTTGTATTTCTCGTACCCTTAATCCGGCAGTTAAAACAGGAAAATTTCAGGATTTATCTGGAGACCAACGGGATCCTCTGGCGGGCACTTGAGGCCGTGATTGATGATTGCAACTGCATTGCTATGGACATGAAACCGTCAAGCGTGACGCACGAGAGAAATTTCGATTTCGATCACCGAAAGTTTCTTCAGATTGCGCAGCGCACGGAAACTTTCGTGAAGATTGCGATCTCACACGAACTCGATCGTGCTGAATTTGAGAATCAGATACGCATTGTGGCTGAGGTCGCACCTGGAGTGCCCGTGATCCTTCAGCCCGTAACCGGGGTTTCGAATGACGGGGACATTTGGAAGCAGATGAATTCACTCGAACATCTTCAACGTCTTGGCCAGCGTTGGCACCGGGAGATACGGATCATGCCGCGATTCCATAAAATCTTTAATCTTCGATAAACCAGGAAGGAGTCTGCCGTGCGTCCAGACGGTCGTCAGCTTGATGAGATGAGAAAGATTACAGTCAAAAAGGAGTACTTGAAATATGCCTTGGGATCCTGCCTGATCCAAATGGGGGATACAAAAGTTGTCTGTTCTGCCAGTGTCGAGGATAAAGTCCCCCAGTTTCTTAAGAAATCAACGAAGGGATGGATTACCGCAGAATACGGAATGCTGCCAGCCTCGTGCGCCGAACGGATCCCGCGTGAGTCCATCAAGGGCCGTCCTTCCGGTCGGACTCAAGAGATTCAAAGGCTCATTGGGCGAAGTTTGCGGGCTGTCGTGGATCTTGGGAAATTGGGCGAAAGGACATTATGGGTGGATTCGGACGTCATTCAGGGCGATGGTGGGACGCGGACTGCTGCGATCACAGGTTGTTTCATTGCTTTGTCAGAGGCCTTGGAAAAACTCAGAAAAAACAGGGTGATCACGGATCAACCTTTGAAGGATTATGTCGCCGCAGTCAGTGTAGGAATTGTCAACGGTAAGCCCATGTTGGACTTGTGCTATGATGAAGATTCACAAGCGGAAGTAGATATGAACGTGGTCATGACGGGTTCGGGCACGATTGTTGAAATTCAAGGAACCGCTGAGGGCAAGCCGTTTACCCAGGTGCAAATGAACAGACTTTTGGCCTTGGCTCGGACCGGGATTTCTGCATTGGTTGCCATTCAAAAGAAGATCGTGCGCTTGTAGCTTGACCGGAATTTTTGATGCCATCCTCTGCTTCTCGGAAGCTTTTGGTTGCCACAACAAATTCAAAAAAACTGATTGAACTCAAGATTCTGCTCGCCGGTCTTCCGTGTGATTTGATCGGCTTATCCGATTTGGCTTGTTATGATGATGTGCCGGAAAACGGGACGACATTTGCCGAGAATGCCTCTTTGAAAGCACTTGGATTCGCAAATCAATCCGGCCTATTAACTTTGGCTGAAGATTCGGGTCTTTGCTGCGATGCATTGAACGGTGCACCGGGAATCTATTCCGCGCGCTTTGCCGGTCCGTCGAAATCCGACCTCGAAAATAACAAAAAGTTGCTTAAGCTTCTGGAGGATGTCCCTGACGAAAAGCGCGGGGCGCATTTTAAATCGGCTGTGGCAATTGCAAAACCGGGCCGGGTGATCGGTATTGTGGAAGGGGAAGTGCATGGCCGAGTCCATAGGGAAATATCCGGAACGAATGGGTTCGGGTATGACCCCGTATTTTTTTATCCCCCGTTTCAAGCGACATTCGGCATGGTTTCGTCGGAGAGGAAAAATCAAGTGTCGCACCGTTCCCAGGCTTTACGGAAGGCTCGTGATGTTCTTCAGGCGTACCTTTCGTTCGGCCGCATATAGGTCTCAATTCCAGTCGACAAGTTCTACTTTGGGATACAGAGCTTCAAGTTGTGCGTATTTCTTTGTATGTGGCCAGAGAATCTGATATTATGCCACCCGTTTCAACGGTTCGAAGAGAGAAGAGGGATATAGAATTTGGTGATGAGGATGAGAACCGAAGCGTTTAGGGGAGGGAATAAAAACTTGAGATTGCTTGGAAAGGTGGTGGGCGGTAGAGGAATTGAACCTCTGACCTCTTCCATGTCAAGGAAGCGTTCTAGCCATCTGAACTAACCGCCCGTGGAGATGCGCGTTTGAGATTGCACATCATAAACTGGTTAATAGTTGTTTTCAATCACAAAAAGGGTATGCCTCGATTGCTGGCAGCTCGATAAATTGTTAAGTGCCAGAATTGGTCGGTCTCGTGAGACATCTATCCGATAAATTGGAAGTATTAAATCATGTTTGCAGCAAATGACACGAAGCAGCAACGCGCGATGACAGGA
>JAMWDC010000049.1:8446-10058 GCA_023819025.1 Candidatus Omnitrophota bacterium
GGGGCAAGATCATAAAAGGCGGTTAAAAAGAAAAAGGCGCAAAGCACGTCTGAATCGTATTAGATTACGCAAAAAGCAGGGGGATGTCCCAAAAACGATCCAATAGGCTGTAACGAAAGAAGTTGCGTTGATCATTTGAAATTTGTAGAATAGCAAAACGGTCAAAAGAGAAAAGGAGCTTTAAACGAGCGGTTGTTGAAGGATGGTTAAATCCGATCAAGAAGGTATATCCTGCCTGCGGCATTCGGCCGCACATATCTTGGCGCAGGCTGTTCAGGCGCTATTTCCTGGGACAAAATTAGCCATAGGTTTTCCGATAAAGGATGGCTTTTACTACGATTTTGACCGTGATGAGCCATTTCTCGATGAAGATTTACCGCGGTTAGAAGCCAAAATGAGGGCCATTATCGAGGAAGGGCAAGCGTTTACCCAACGGTATGTCAGCCGTCAGGAAGCTGAGTCCTTCTTTCGAGATCGCGGTGAGACTTACAAACTTGAAATCCTGGCCGGACTTAAGGACGGGGAGATTACGTTTGTTGAGAACGGGCCTTTTACGGATCTGTGCCGCGGTCATCATGTGGGCAATACTAAAGAGGTTGTAGCTTTCAAACTTCTTTCGGTGGCGGGCGCGTATTGGCGGGGTGATGAACGTAACAAGATGTTACAGCGCATATATGGGACTGCGTTCTTCTCCCAGAAAGAACTCGACGCATATCTTAAACAACTTGAAGAAGCTCAAAAGCGGGATCACCGAAAACTCGGACGTCAGCTCGATCTATTTAGCTTCCATTTGGAAGCGCCCGGGATGCCCTTCTACCATCCCAAGGGACTCGTGCTTTATGAACAGTTGATCCGCTACTGGCGGGAGGAACACCATAAAGAAGGTTATCTTGAAGTCAAGACCCCGGTTCTGCTTAAAGACGATCTTTGGAGACAGAGCGGTCATTATGACCATTACAAGGACAACATGTATTTTTCCCAGGTTGACAAAGAAAGCTTTGCAGTTCGGCCGATGAATTGTCCTGGAGGCACCCTTATTTATCGAAGCTCCCTGCGGTCTTATCGCGAGTTGCCCTTGCGGATGGCCGAGCTGGGTCTTGTGCACCGGCGTGAACTGTCGGGAGTACTCCACGGAATGTTCCGTGTGAATGCCTTTACGATTGATGACGCACATATTTATTGCATGGAGTCCCAAATCGAAGAGGAAATCACGCGATGTATTTCCTTGATCCTCCGCATTTACCGGACCTTTGGCTTTCATGAAATCAAAATCAGTCTTTCCACCCGTCCCAAAGATTCGATGGGAAGTGACGAGGTTTGGCAGAAGGCCATCGAAGGCCTGAAGGCAGCGCTTCAACATAATCAGATCGACTATGAGATCCACGAGGGCGGGGGTGCTTTTTATGGGCCCAAGATCGATTTTGAAATTACGGATTCTATCGGGCGGGAGTGGCAGTGCGGAACCATTCAACTGGATTTCCAGATGCCGGAAAGGTTCAATCTGGAATATGTTGCAGCGGATAATGTTCAGCGAAGGCCGGTGATGGTCCATCGTGCCGTCTTCGGTTCCATCGAACGGTTTTATGGGATCTTGGTTGAGCATTATGCGGGT
>JAMWDC010000050.1 GCA_023819025.1 Candidatus Omnitrophota bacterium
AACCTTTTAAATCATCGGTTTTGGTACTCAAGGGCTGGGAAAGTTTGCAACCGTCCCTGTAAAGGGCGACGGCCTTCAGTCCTAGCTTCCAGGATTCGACATAAATCTTTTCGATCTCCTCCACCGTAATTTCAGTGGGGAGATTCACGGTTTTCGAAATGGCTCCGGAAATAAACGGCTGGGCCGCGGCCATCATTCGAATGTGGGCCATCGGTTCTAGAAACCGTTTTCCGTATTTGCCGCAGCGGTTGGCACAATCAAAAACCGGCAGATGCTCGGTTCGAATATGAGGTGCCCCTTCGATGGTCATCATCCCGCAAATGACATTGTGAGCCTCTTCGATTTCGGCTTTCGAAAAACCGAGCTCCTCCAAAAGATTAAAATTAGGCTTATTGTAATCCTCCGCCTTGAATCCCAACCTCTGCAGGGTTTCCTCTCCGAGGACCCAGCGGGTAAAAGCGAAGGAAAGATCCAGGACAGTCGGCAAGACGGCTTCTGCTTTTGCGATTTCGCCATCCGTAAGCCCCTTCCCTAAGAGCGTTTCGCGATTAATCCACGGTGTGCTGTCGAATCGGGAAGTCCCCTTGATGTATTCGATAATATCGTGGATCTCCTCATGCGAATACCCCAGCTTGCTGAGGGCAAAGGGTACGGATTGGTTGATGATCTTAAAGTATCCGCCGCCTGCAAGTTTTTTAAACTTCACCAGAGCAAAGTCCGGCTCGATCCCAGTGGTATCGCAGTCCATCAAAAGGCCAATGGTACCAGTCGGGGCGATCACTGAAACCTGAGCGTTACGATAGCCGTACTGCTTGCCCATTTCTAAGGCGGTATCCCAATCTTCATGGGCGGCTTCAAGCAAATAGGACGGACAATTCTCCTGGGAAATCTTGAAAGCACAATCACGGTGTTTCTGAATGACACGCAACATGGAACCTCGGTTCTGGGCAAACCCCAAGAAAGCCCCTTTGGATGCCGCGATTTCAGCGGAGGTCCTATAGGCATGGCCGGTTAAAATGGCCGTGATCGCACTACAAATTGAACGGGCCTCGGGACTATCATAGGAAATCCCGTTCACCATCAGGAGGGTGCCCAAATTGGCGTAACCTAAACCAAGGGCCCGGAACTCATGGCTGTTTTTGGCAATCACGGCGGTCGGGTACGAGGAAAAGTCAACGATGATCTCCATGGCCATGGTAAAAATCCGGATGGCATGACGGAAGGCCTCGATGTCAAAGTGACCATCGGCATCCAAGAATTTCATCAGGTTAATAGAAGACAAATTACATGCCGAATCGTCCAAAAACATGTATTCCGAGCAAGGATTGGAGGCAAAAATACGATTCGTATTCGCACAGGTATGCCAGTCATTGATGGTGGTATCGAACTGAATGCCCGGATCGGCGCAAGCCCAAGCAGCATAAGCAATTTGGCGCATAAGATCCCGGGCCTTAAAGGTCTCGTAAATCTCTCCGGTCGTACGAAAACGGGTCTGCCAGACACCATCGGACAGATAAGCCTGCATAAATTCATCCGTAATTCTCACCGAATTGTTCGAGTTCTGGCCCGAAACGGTCTTATACGCCTCGCCATTAAAATCCGCCGAATAACCACTCGCAATCAAAGCCTTAACCTTTTTCTCTTCCCGAACTTTCCAATTAATAAAATCCACAATTTCGGGATGATCCATGTCCATACAAACCATCTTTGCCGCACGGCGGGTGGTACCTCCTGATTTGGTCGCGCCCGCACCTCGGTCAAATACTTCCAAAAAGGACATGAGCCCTGAGGAAGTACCGCCACCGGAGAGTTTTTCCTGTTTCCCGCGAAGTTTTGAGAAATTGGTCCCTGTCCCGGAGCCGTACTTGAAAAGTCTCGCCTCTGATTTGATGAGATCGAAGATGGACATTAGATCATCTTGAACGGATTGAATAAAACACGCCGAACATTGCGGGTGGCTGTAGGCATCTGTTGTCTGCATGATCGTATCCGTTTCCGGATCCCAATACCAATTACCCCCGCTGCCTTTAATACCGTAAAGATTGAGACCTACGTTAAACCAAACCGGCGAATTAAAAGCGCCCCTTTGGGTTACTAAAAGATAGGAAAGCTCGTCTTCGAAGGCTTGGGCTTCTTCGGATGTCTTAAAATAACCGCCTAACCTCTCGCCTGCAAGGCGAAGCGAATGCGCGATACGATAGACGACCTGCCTGACACTGTTTTCATGTCCGATACCCGGAATCCCTGCTTTACGAAAATATTTTGAGACAATAATGTCAGTTGCTAACTGACTCCAGCTTTCCGGAACCTCGACATCGTCCATTTTAAACACGGCAAAGCCATCCGGATTTGTAATCACAGAAGTCCGATGCACATATTGAATTTCATCTAAGGGATTCACCCCGGATTTTGTAAATCGGCGCTTGATAGAAATGCCTCCGCCGTGGTGGACGGTTTCCTGAGCTTCTAAGACAGCATTTTGGTCCGTTTTAATACTCATAAGGAATCCTCCCATAAGACATAAAGGCTTTTAAAAAGACCTCGCTGAGCCCGCTCATATTTTACCATATTTGGTGGTTATTTTGTCAATCTACCACTATATATTGTGTCATCAACTAATACTTCGACCATCTTAATTTTTGCCTTTAATTGATTTTTGAAGCCGTGCTACGCCTCAGATTGACATTCCGAACGCGATATCATTTCTCCGTTTGTGGACTTAACGATTCGCCGAACGGTATGCAACGCCCGCATAAAAACCGCACTGCAGATGCATGAGATAACTTTCAAGCGTCGACCGCTGATGCCTGTGAGCTTCTTACGCTGGTCTTTGTCTTGAGTCGCTGTTGAAAAACCTCGGGGACGACCTTCGTTGACTTCAATTGAAAGAAAAAAAGATAGTCTCGGCCTTCCGGCCAAAACTATCTTTATCAAATCTCTTCAGTGAAATAACTCATAAATCGTCAATAAAAACGTTTTCTTTCAAATGATCCCGGACTTTTCACCAGCAACACAACTACGGACTCAACAACCCCGTTTGAACTCTTTTTAAAAACCCTAAAGAACGGAATCTCAACCAAAGCGTTGGGAATTTTAAGTGAGAATATCAAGACTGTCAAACAAAATATTTAAAAAAATTTTGCACGAATAAATTTTATTGCGATCAGAGAGCATTTTTCTCTCGACGTGAGAAATTTTTATGCGGACAATCTGTGAGATGTCTTATCCGGGCAGTAGATTTTTGGGGCAGATGTTCTAAATTTTAAGGAACGCAATTTTAATTCGGATTCCAAAAAATTATTTTCCGATACAAAACTCTGAAAAAATGATATCGAGCAAATCTTCCGAATAAATTTCGCCAATGAGTTCGCGCATCGCGTCAAGCGCGGCCTTCAGATCCACAATCACAAACTCCAAAGAGATTGCATCTTCCAATCCTTTCTCCGCGCGGCCAAGCGAATCCAAGGCCGCCTCCAGGGCGTTGCGATGCCGCAGTCGTGTAATCTGTTCGCCTGCCTTTTCAAGATGACCGTCCACAACCACCGCGGAAATCTCCTCTTCGAGTTCAGAAAGTCCATCCCGGGTCTTTGCGGAAATTTGGAGGACCTTTTTTCCGCCCGTCAAACGGTTCAAGGCATCGAAATCAAGCTGTTTCCACAGGTCACACTTACCTGCCAGGACAAGGATGGGCTTGCCGAGACTGCGGATTTCCTCATAAACAACCCTGTCGGCCTCTTCCAAAGGGCTTGAGACGTCTACTATATATAGGAAGAGGTGACCTTCTCGAAGCATCTGCCGTGTCATCTCGATACCCAACCGATCCAGGGGATGTACTGACGTAGGGGCTAAACCGGCCGTATCGACAAGGCGGATCAACATGCCGTCGATTTCAATCAGTTCCTCCAGCCGATCACGGGTTGTACCGGGATATTCGGAAACCAGGGCTCGATCCTTTTCGAGAAGGGCATTAAAGAGAGAGGATTTCCCCACATTGGGTTTCCCAACGATCACTGTGACGAGTCCCTCGCGCAGGAGTGCACCACGTTTAAAACTTGCAATCAGACGCCGAATTTCGTCCTGCACATGTCGAAGCCTCTGTTTCATCTGATCATGGGATTCGATTTCCAGATGTTCGTCCGGAAAATCCAGGCATGCCTCCATGTGAGCGTGCAAGTGCATGAGTTCATCTTTGATCCATCGAAATTTTTTTGACAACAGACCGGTCAATTGTCCGACCGCAGCTTCCTGAGCGCGGTCACTTTTCGCCTTGATCACATCAAGCACGGCCTCTGCCTGAGTCAAATCCATTTTTCCGTTCAAAAACGCACGCTTTGTAAACTCGCCCGGCTGGGCGTGGCGGGCCCCTGAGCGGATCAGAAGGTCGAGGATCCGACGCGTTACTACCAGTCCTCCATGCGAACTGATTTCGACCACGTCCTCACCCGTATAAGACCGGGGAGCCCGAAACAAAATCACGAGGACCTGATCCAGCACGTCCCCGGAATCTGTCCGAATTTCGCCGTAATGAACCGTGTGGGACGGCAGGGAACTCAATAAAACTTTTTTGTGGGAGCGAAATACCTTATCGCCGATTTCAAACGCCCGCGGACCACTGAGCCGGATTACCGAAATGCCGCCGGTACCAATGGGGGTTGCAATTGCGGCAATGGTATCGTTCGACAAATCATCCGTCATAAAAAACCTCAAAATTTTCCAACACAATCCGCATCGAATATTTGCGCATGTTACGTTTTCATGGTCTTCGATGACCCGGAGCCCTCCAATGCTATCCCTTTTTTTACCAACTTTTTGTTCGGAGCCATTTCCTCACTTCCCCGATCAAATAAAAAGATCCAGTGACCACGACAAGACAGTCCGAAGACGCAATTTTTCGAACTGTCCCGACAGCCTCTGGAATGGACCCTGTTGGAATGATCCTCCGAAAATACCCTTGGGCCTGACTTAAGAGAACGCCTATTTCCTGGGATCTCGGATTGGGTAACGTCGTTAAAATACAATCCTTAAAATACCGGCTCAGGGTTTTGAGCATTCGATCTGACTTTTTATCCCGGGATACTCCAAAGACGAGCAGGCAGTTTCTTCGAGGATAAATCTTCATCAAATTTCTGACCAGGGCCTCGATCGAAATTGGATTATGCGCCCCGTCGAGAAGAAACTCCGGGTGCCCTTTTAAAAACTCAAAGCGGCCGGGCCATTCATCGGCTTCCAAACCTTTCCGAAATGCAGCAGCTTCTATGGAATAATGGTAGATATCCCGAAGAACCCTGGCGATTTGAAACGCCACGCCGGCATTGACCTTTTGAAAATCACCCGAAAGCCCGATCCGATAATTGAACAAAGACAGCGCTGGCCACAAGCGGGCCTTTTGACATCGAATAGCTCTTCTGATGACCCGCATCGCTTCCGCAGTCTGAGGCCCCACCACCACCTGTGCGCCTCGCCGGATAATGGCTGTCTTTTCTCGGGCAATTCTGGTAATCGTATTGCCTAAAAAAAACTCATGATCCAAATGAATGGGCGTCAGCCCCACGACTTTTGCATCTATCACATTCGTGGCATCCAGGCGTCCCCCCATTCCGACTTCGAAAATTCCAATCTCCATCCGCGCCTGCTTAAAAAGAAGCATGGCCAACAGGGTCATAATTTCGAAATAAGTAAAATCACCCCAACGCGGATCGAGTTGTAGCCGGCAAAGGCCGCGGCGAATTGTTGTCAGTGCCTTCGCCCATCGGGATTTTGAAACATTGTTTCCGTTCAACCGGATCCGTTCCCGCGGATCCTCCAGGTGAGGAGAAGAGTAAAAACCCACCCGATAATGAGCCTCTCGAAGGATGGATTCCAGAAAAAATCCCGTGGAACCCTTGCCTTTCGTGCCCGCGATTAGGATGGGGAAAAAAGCCTTGTGGGGATTTCTGAAACATTTTAAGAGTAACCGCATCCGAACGAGATTCCAGACGCGGGTCCCGGATGTGTGAGTAATTCGTTCAAGATTGAGAAAGGAATTAAGATACTTTAAGGATTCGGCGTAATGCATAGGACGCGAAATAATAAAAAATTTTTACGCTAAAAATACTCCGCGAGCGGTAGCCTGTCGGGTTCCATCCCCTCGATGGGTTTCCCTGGAAGGATTGCTGCGGGATGGGATTCGGAAACGCGGTTTCATAAGTACCTTTTGGGTTTTGTTACCCATAAACACTAGGGGGAAAAACCTTATGAAACCACTTTGAATCATTCTGTATGTGTTTATCGTGCAAAATTCCCAACGATCTTGAAACTCCCAGCGCAGATTCGCGTAAAGTTCACCGCCTTTTCGGCATTTCTTAATGGCGAAAATGTCTCTGCCCTGTAAATGCCATCGCAATGCCAAACTGATTACAGGCGGCAATCACGTCAGCATCTCGAAGGGATCCCCCGGGCTGAATAATGGCTTTGATTTTGTGATCCCTCGCCACCTCGATGGAATCCGGCATGGGGAAAAAGGCATCGCTTGCCAGCATGCCGCCGGTTGTCCGGTAACCTGCCTTCCTGCAGGCAATGTCCACGGAATCCACACGCGACATCTGCCCCGCACCGATACCCACCGTTTGACGGCCCTGGGTAATAACAATGGCATTGGACCGGACCACCTTCACGCACTTCCAGGCAAAGAGGAGATCCTCGGTCTCCGATTCACTCAATTTGACCTTGGTCACAAAATTTAATTTTGCCCGAAGCTGATCCCAATGATATCGGATCGGCTCGTCACGATCCTGAAGCAAAATACCGCTTTTTAAAAATCTCAAGTCATAGGGGACCTTTTTGAGTTCGCTGACGGTAATCACCCGCAAATTTTTTCGTGATTTTAAAAGCGTTAACGCCGCTGCATCAAAGGAGGGCGCGACGAAAACTTCAAAAAATTTCAGCATCTCGAGGGCGACTTGGGCCATTTCCTTGGTACAGGGACGATTCGTCCCGATAATCCCGCCGAAGGCCGACATGGAATCGCATTCGATTGCCAACCTCAAGGCCTCAGTGGTATTCCTGCCCTCCGCAATCCCGCAGGGATTTGTATGCTTAATCACGCAAGCCGCCGGATGTTCGAATTCCTGGGCGGTATCCACAGCCGCCTCGATATCGAGCAAATTATTAAACGAAATCTCTTTGCCATGCAGTTGGTGAAACTGAAAACCGGGCTTTTCATCCGTCCGTCGATAAAGAGCAGCACGCTGATGGGGATTTTCGCCGTAACGCAAGGGGATGACCTTTTCATAACTCATGTCGAACCTCGAGGGAAGTTCGTCTGACATCGCCTCGGTTTTTTGCCGGCCAAGAAAATTCGCAATCGCACGATCGTAGATCGATGTCCTTTCAAATACTTTGAGGGCCATTTTCCTCCGAAATGCCAGCGTTGTTGCCCCTTTATTGGCCTTCAGTTCATCCAATAACAACGCATAGTCTTCCGGATCGCATATGACCGTTACGGCATTATAATTTTTTGCGGCCGACCGGAGCATGGAAGGTCCGCCAATATCAATATTCTCGATCGCAGTCTCTTCGACCACCGAAGGATCTGAGACGACTGCTTCAAAGGGATAAAGGTTGACCACCACCAGATCGATTGGAACAATACCGTGCTTTTCGGCCTCCTGGATATGATTTGTTTTATCGCGCCGGTAAAGTAATCCTCCGTGGATTTTCGGATGGAGAGTCTTCACCCGGCCGTCCAGGATTTCAGGGAAACCCGTAAATTTTTCGATGGGGACAGGATGGACTCGAGCGGTCTTCAGAGCTTTCAACGTTCCGCCCGTGGATAGGATCTCGATTTTATATCTTTCCAGGGCTTTCGCTAAAGGGAGGAGCC
This sequence comes from Candidatus Omnitrophota bacterium, assembly GCA_023819025.1. Lineage (GTDB taxonomy): Bacteria > Omnitrophota > Omnitrophia > Omnitrophales > Aquincolibacteriaceae > JAMWDC01. Next base: position 7,862 of record JAMWDC010000050.1, read on the forward strand.
CTTTCTTATCCGAAACGCTAACGAGAGCACGCCGTATCAGTGTGAGCGACATAATTCATCAATCCTTTCTTTGAAAATTTGCTGAAGTTCTAATGTTGCCGGACCGGGTATTTTATCACCAATCCTGCGTCCATCAAGTTCTCTTACCGGAAGGATTTCCCAAGAAGTATTGGTTAGGAAGGCCTCTTCGGCCGTATAAACATCGTATCGCGTCAGGGGGATTTCCTTGACCCACATCCCTGCGTCCAGTACACATTTTATCACAAACAGACGGGTGACACCATTTAAGATCCCCGGAGTCGGCGGTGTCAGCACACAAGGCCGGTGATGATCCGTACGACCCTTGACAATGAATAGATTCCCAACGCGAACCTCGGTCACATAGCCGTTTCGGTCCAGAAGAAGCCATTCAAAAACCTCTTCGGCAGCCGGCCCAAGACCCGCCAGTAATGGATTTTGATAGGCCGTGGTCTTAACCTCGCCGGGCCATGCATGGATCGCGGATCGAGGAACTGAGGAGGTTCTAAGTTTGACCCCCGCTTTACAAATTTTGGCGGCGTGCGCCCGTTCTCCGATCATGACAAAAACATCGTCCTTCCATACGGTAATTCGGATAAACAAATCTGCGGGTAATCCCTTCTGCCCTTGGGTGTGACCGGAAATTATTCTACCCCTCTTCTCGCGAAGAAACTCCCGAATGGCAAGCCTTACCTCCCGGCGAATTTGAGCCCGATCGACCGGTCTTGAAAAGCCGACTGTTTTCGCAGACTCGAGTAGACGATCAAGATGTTCCCTTTCCTGAAAGATCTGACCATGATAAGTCCGGAGACTTTCAAAGACCCCGATCTCCTCGGTCTCGAATTTCTTCAAGGACATCCCGTCCGTAACTTTTTTGCCGCCTGAGTAAAGAAAAAATTGAGCCGTCATGTTTTGTCCATCCATCGAAAAAAACGCGTGAAATACGCGTGGGGCTTCAAGACCTCACTCAGCGCTAGATTCCGCTAATGCCTTGACCAGAGCTTCCCCCTTATGAAGGGTTTCGTCAAATTCGCGCGTCGGATCGGAATCATAAACAATCCCAGCCCCCACCTGCAGGTACCCTTTGTTTTTTTTAAGGATCATTGTGCGAATCACAATATTCAGATCCAAGTCGCCGCGAAAATCGATATAACCGATGGACCCCGTGTAAATCCCGCGCTGGACAGGCTCCAATTCATCAATAATCTCGATGCATCGGATTTTAGGACACCCGGTGATCGTCCCGCCCGGGAACATGGCCTGAATGAGATCAAACAGGTCTTTGTTGTTGGAAAGACGGCCGACGATTTTCGAAACGATATGAATGACATGCGAATATTTTTCGATCTTCATCATTTCCTCCACCCGAACCGTACTCCAATCGCACACCCGACCAAGATCATTGCGCTCCAAATCCACAAGCATGATATGCTCAGCCCTTTCTTTTTCGCTCCGAAGGAGATCCTGAACTAAGGTGCGGGACGTCATTTTGGGAGAAAATCGGGGGCGCGTTCCGGCAATCGGACGGGTTTCGCAAAGACGGCCGCGCTTGCGGATCAAACGCTCCGGAGAACTGGAGAGGATCCTGAGATCCCCGACTTTAAGGAACGAGGCAAAAGGCGACGGATTGATCTTCCTCAAAGTGTCATAAAGACGTGTCGGGCAGCCTTCAAATTTAAAAGAAAAACGCTGAGACAGATTGGCCTGATAAATATCTCCGGCTACAATGTATCGTTGAGCTCGTCGGACCATGTGTTCGAACTGCGGTTGGGAAATCTCGGGACAAAATTCTTTTAACCGAAACGGCTTCCCAGACTTTCGCCGACTGATCCCGGCATCCCGAGGAGGATCAAAACACTTCTTGAGCCGCTGGATCCTGCGGGCAGCCTCGCATCGGAACCGCCGGTCTGCTTTGGTTTTGTGTGACCGGATATTGGCAACAAGGATATATTCGTTCCGCAGATGATCGTAAACGATCAGATCCCGGTAGAATCCCAAATAAAGGCTTGGGAGGCCGGAACGGGGTTTGGGGCGAAATTTTATCTTCTTCTCAAAAAGAGCCACAAGTTCATACCCGAAAAAACCCACGGTGCCTCCTAAAAGAAAATCTATCTGGGAGTGATTCCCGATGCGATATTTCTTA
>JAMWDC010000051.1:0-7841 GCA_023819025.1 Candidatus Omnitrophota bacterium
AAAGCCGGCGTCCTCTTGGCTTATGAATCAAGTGGGTACGACAATACGCGGCCGGGAAGGCTTCCGGACCTTTTGGAGAATCAAACGGTTCGCACGCTCATCGATGCGGGTGCCGACGCCGTCAAGGTTCTTATCTACTACACGCCTTTTGATAAGAAGGAAGTCAATGATATCAAGCACGCCTTCGTCGAACGGATCGGGGCGGAATGTGCCTTTCATGATGTCCCCTTCTTTCTGGAGTTTGTGGGTTATGATCCCGCTGGGGGGGATGTCAATACCCTCGAGTATGCCAAAAAAAAGCCGGAGATCGTAGCCAAGAGCATGGAAGAGTTTTCCAAGCTCCAATATGGGGTGGATGTACTCAAGGTTGAAATCCCGGTGAACATGAAATTTACGGAAGGAACGAAATCCTTCAAAGGGGAACGGGCGTATACCAAAGAGCAGGCTTTGGATTATTTTCGCAAAACCGCCAAAGTCACCAAGAAGCCGTTTATCTACCTTAGCGCGGGTGTCGGTGACGATGAATTCCGTGAAAGTTTGGAATTGGCCAGCGAGGCCGGTGTTGCCTATAACGGCGTTCTCTGCGGCCGGGCGACCTGGAAAGAGGGCATCCCGGTATATGCGAAGCAGGGTCCGAAGGCGCTGGAAGATTGGTTGCGTGATCGCGGTGTTAGAAACATCCAGGCCTTGAATGCTGTTTTGGATCGAGGGGCGAAGTCTTGGGCTTCTAAGGTGGGAATCAAAGCGGCGAAGGCATCATCAAAGAAAGCAAATCATGCGAAATTATGAAATACCGTTTACTCGGGCGGACAGGTCTCAATGTCTCTGAAATGGGTTTCGGTTGCTGGGCCATTGGCGGGACGGGCTACGGACCGACCAACGATGAGGACTCCCTTGAAGCTTTAGAAACAGCGTGGAACCACGGGGTCAATTTTTTCGATACCGCAGATGTCTACGGCAATGGCCATAGCGAAAATCTCTTAGCGTGTTTCCTCAAAAATAAACCTCGCGATCAAATCATCATCGCCACGAAAGTCGGGTGGGACTTTTATCACGGCGGCAATCGGAAAGAATTTTCCGCGGAGTATATCCATTTTGCCTGCGGCGAAAGCCTGAAACGACTCGGAGTCGATACGGTAGATCTTTATCAGCTCCACAACCCATCGGAGGATTTGATCCGTCAGGGAGAAATTGTCGGGATCCTTGAGGACTTAAAAAAGCAAGGGAAAATCCGCTTCATCGGGATATCCGTCCATACGGAATCTGAAGGATTGTGTGCGATAGCCGATGAGCGGGTAGATTCGGTTCAGGTCCCTTTCAATCTCTTGGATCAGCGTATGTCGACACGTGTCTTTGAGGAATCCAAGAAGAAAAATACGGGCGTGATTGTGCGCGAACCGCTCGCGTGCGGGATCCTGACTGGGAAATATCACGCCGGTCACATGTTTGCGAAAAATGATCACCGGCGACGGTGGCCACGCACCAAACTCGAACTGGATTTGCAGAAGATCGATTTAATCAAAACGGTCCTTTCGACGCACCGGCTTCCGTTGACTCAGGCCGCCTTGGAATACATCCTTGATTTTGATGCTGTTTCGACCGTGATTCCGGGTGCAAAGACGAAGGCCCAAGTGCAAGAAAATCTTAAGGCCTCGGAGGATCCGGAACTCCGGATTGAAGAAGCTTCTTTGCTTCGCGACCTTTACAATCGGAAGGAAATTTTTCAACGAGGCTTGCAACACGTATAGGTTTCGCATGAAATTTGCGGTGATTGTTCCGGATGGCTTGGGGGACTGGCCGGTCGCAGAGATCGGGCAAAAGACACCTCTTGAGGTGGCCAAGGTACCCCATCTTCACGATCTGGCCCGAAAATTTATCATGGGAACCGTCCGCACCGTTCCTCACGGGATGCAGCCCGGCAGTGATATCTGCGGGTTGTGCTTGATGGGGTATGACCCGACAATCTGCTATTCGGGACGCGCGCCTTTGGAAGCCGCGAATTTGGGATTGATGCTCGAACCCGGCGAGTTGGCCTTCCGGTGCAATTTGGTCAACGTCGAAAACGACGTCATGGTCGATTATAGTGCAGGACACGTTTCGACCGATGAGGCACGGATTCTTATCGAGGCACTTCAAAAGGAATTGGGTACAGCCAAGGTTAGTTTTCATCCCGGGAAAATGTACCGTCACATCATGTTGGTCAAGGACTCCACACTCAAGAATGTTCAAACGGACCAGCCGCACGATTTCATGGGGGAGTCCTTTGAAAAACACTGGCCTCAGGGCAGGGGCTCCGAGCTTTTGATCGAGCTTACGAGAAAATCCCGCCCGATTTTGGAAAATCATCCGGTCAATGAAAAACGTGCGCATGACGGACATCGTCAGGCGAATATGATTTGGCTTTGGGGAGGCGGAGTTGCTCCGCAGCTTGAACGTTTCAAGGATAAATTCGGGGTTCAGGGCGGGGTCATTTCCGCCGTCGATCTTTTAAACGGTATCGGCCGATATGTGGGCTGGGAGATCCTGACAGTTCCCGGGGCCACGGGATATTTTGATACGGATTACTGCGCCAAAGGAGAATATGCGGTCCGGGCACTGGATCGCCTGGATCTTGTGTTTGTCCATGTCGAGGCGACGGATGAGGCGGGGCATGCCGGATTCGTCCATGAAAAAATCAAAGCTATCGAGCAAATCGATCGATACATTGTTGCCCCCGTCGTCCAAAGACTCAAGAAAGAAAAAGAGTGGCGGCTGGTAGTCGCCCCCGATCATTATACGCCGATTGCCAAGAAAACTCATGTCAGCGACCCCGTTCCCTTTATTTTTGCCGGCTCGGATGTCCACCCATCCTCGGGATTGTCCTTTACCGAAAAAGCCGCAAAATCCACCGGCATTCATCTGGGAGAAGGATATCTCTTAATGTCCCGCCTGATACGGGGCTGGAGATAATTTCAGGCCCCGAGGTCACAATCGTCCTGTTGATATTCCTGTCGATTTCATTCCTCTGGCCGTTGTATTATAATTTTTTGCCGAATGCACATTTCCCTTCTGGAGGACATCGGCAGTTGAAATGAATTTGACATTGGCGCCTCGAGCTGAACGGTCCAGACAGCGGCGTGCTTGCGCAGTTTCGCATGGCACAGCATTCAAAAAGGAAGCGTGTTTATGAAAAAATGGACTTTTGTTTTTATTTTCTTTCTTCTTGCATTGTTCCACGACCTTTTAATCGGCTGGGTTGCGGGTATCTTACTTGAGAAAAAGCTTACGGACCTCTTTGGTATGCCTGTTCAGATTCAAGGGCTTCGAGTGGATTTCTTCAAAGGATGCATCAAGGCTTCCCGGGTGACCTTCCGCAATCCGCCCGATTTTTCTCAAAGACCGCATCTGGATATCGAGGGTTTGCAGTTCGATATCCGTTGGCGTGCCCTGTGTGATAGACGGGTGGATATCGATACGGTCCATTTGAATCGGCCGTTCTATTTGATCGAAAGAATCCCGACACGGGAAACACCGCGCAATAACGTCAAGACGTGGTACCGCCGGATCAAGGCCCGGAAGTCCGCTCGTCCGCCTGCAGGTACGCCGTCCGGCTTGAAAAAGTGGCAGGTTTCCGTTAAAAAATTTGTCCTGCACGAAGGAACTTTTATTTTTGATGATGTCTCTGGTAGGCAGCGAAGAACATTCGTGTTTCAAAAATTTGAGGGGGCCTTGAGCGATTTTACCTGGCCGGCCTCGCCCCCCCCCTCGGTCCTCAAGCAGAAAGTCGTTTTGCAGGGATTTTTCGGAGACCAGAAACCAGCACCTTTCTGGATTCGCGGAAACGCCAATTTCTCCACGTCGCAGGTCAGCTTCCGGCTGGACGGTGAGATCGAGGAGGGTGATCTTGTGGAACAAAAAAGTTTGTGGGAAGGATTACCGGTTGAGATCCAACGGGGGACCTTCGACTTAAAACTCCGCACGATCTGTCTTCGTAAACAATTTTACTCCCATAGCTATTTGACGTTGAAATCCGTGAAGGTTGCTGCCGGGAGTTCTCCCACGGATAAGATTTGGGGAATGCCCGTGTCGGTTTTACTGACGCTCCTTGAGAATGAAAAGCGGATCTATCTGAAGGTGCCAGTCCACGGAGATATTTCGGACCCTCAATTTGAGTTTTGGCGGGCATTCCGTGAGGCTTTTCAGGAATCCCTGAAACAGCGCGCTCAAGGCGGAATAAAATTGATTGTTGAAACACCGGCCAAACTGGCGGGACAGATCGGGAAGATCATGCCGTGGGACAATTTAAAAATTGCCAAGTCGTCTTTTTTAAAACAACCGATTACCTTTCCCGGCTGGAAGCAAAAATCGAACTAAAGGTGCAAAAATGAAATCAGGTTATGCAGCCATTATCGGCCGGCCGAATGTGGGCAAATCCACGCTGTTGAATCGGCTTGTTGGCGAAAAATTGGCGGGTGTTTCTTCCAAGCCTCAGACGACCCGCCATGGTATCCGCGGCATCCTTACGCGTCCGGAGGGGCAAATAGTTTATGTGGACACGCCGGGTCTTCACGATCCCAAGGATTTGCTCGGCGAATGGATGGTGGGACAAGCCCGGAAATTTTTGTCCGAGGTTCATCTGGCGTATTGGGTGGTTTTTCCCAGGTCTCCGGAACCCGACGACGAAAAAGTTTTGGAGATTCTCCGTTCGACGAATATTCCTGTAATCCTACTGATCAATCAGACGGATCGTGTTACGAAGCCCGAACTTTTGCCTGTTATCGATGCCTACCGCAAGATGTATTCCTTTCCCGAGATCATCCCCATCTCGGCGAAAACAGGGGACCAGATCGAGCTGCTTATCCGGAAAACGTTGGAATTGTTGCCCGAGGGCGAACCCCTTTTCCCGGCTGACCAGATCTCGGATCAAAACGAGCGGTTTCTTGTCCGCGAAATGATTGCCGAAAAACTTTTTCATTTTATGGGCGAGGAACTTCCTTATGTGACCACGGTCGTCCTCGAAGATTTTAAAGAAAAGAGCGGCCGTCTCGTGAGTATTCAGGCAACCATCGTGGTAGAAAGGGATTCGCAAAAGGCCATGGTCATCGGCCGCAAGGGGCAGAAAATCAAACAGATCGGGCAGGCTGCCCGTTTGGATATCGAGCGGTTTCTTGGTAAGAAGGTTTTTCTCGAACTTTGGGTGAAGACGCACGAGCATTGGAAACGGAATCAGGACATGATAAGACGCTTGGGGTATGAAGGGTGAAGATCCTTGTGTTTGGCGCAGGTGCGATCGGTATGGCGTTTGGAGGATTCCTTTCCCGCGCTCATGACGTTACACTTTTGGGACGCCGGCCGCATCTTGAGGCGATCCGCCGGCGCGGACTCAAGGTTTCTGGCATTTGGGGGAGGCGCACCTTCCGGAAATTTCATTTGCTATCGGATGTTCGGGATCTCGTTCGGGAAAGGCCGTTTTTCGATCTGATCTTGGTCACCGTGAAATCCTATGATACCGAAGAAGCGGCACGCTCGATTCGAAAGTTCTCACATCCGAAGGCCGTGGTTCTATCCCTGCAAAACGGGCTTGGGAATATCGAGACCCTTCACCGCTATCTGCCACGCCGCCAAGTCCTCGCAGGCCGCGTCATTTTCGGGGTTGAAGTGCGGGATGCGGCAGAAATTAAGGTTACGGTCATTGCCCAGCCGACCGCACTGGGGGAGACAGCGAGTCAAAAAATCACCGCTCGGGTAAAATACCTCGCCCGGGAATTTTCCCGGCTTCAACTCCCGACAGTGCCGACCGCACACATTCAGACACTATTGTGGGCCAAGGCTGCCTATAACTGTGCCTTGAATCCTCTTTCTTCGCTTTTGGGGTGTCATTACGGGTTTCTGGGGGAACATCCCATCACGCGGTTGGTCATGAATGAGGTCATTTGTGAAATTTATGACGTCGCCAGAAAGGCCCGCGTTGTGCTTTCCCCGAAGACCGCGAAAGGATACCAGTCGATTTTTTACGATAAACTGGTCCCGCGCACTTATGATCATCATCCCTCCATGCTTCAGGATCTGGAACGAGGCAGGCCCACCGAGATTGATGCCTTGAACGGTGCCATTGTCCGGCTCGGAAAGAAATTCCACGTCCCGACGCCGGTGAATGAGTATCTCGTTTATCTCATCCATCAGAAGGAATCGTCGTAATCCCCGGCAGGACCGTTTCCTTAATTTTCGATAGGTGATACATCGCTTATCGCGGTAAAATAATAAGTCCAAAAAATCCGAGCCATGAAGAATCGTGAGCCCCGTCATAAAATCAAAATCAAGGCTATCATTTTCGATCTCGGGAACGTGCTTTTAAATTACGATATCCACCGAGCCATCCGCCGCTTGTGCGCCGACCGAAAAGTTTCCATCTGGAAAATCTGGATCCATTTTTTAACGTCGCCGACCGTGGACGACTATGTGTGCGGCAGGATTTCTTGCCGTGAGTTTTACCTTCGGGCTAAAAGGGCACTCCGGTTGACGATCGATTTTCAGTCTTTTCGGAAGCATTGGAACGATATCTTCTGGGAAAATTCCGAGGCCGGCGGGATCGAAGAATTATTGGTGAGGTTGAAACGACACTACCCGCTTTACCTGATCTCCAATACCAATAAAATGCATTTTGATTATATCCGCCGGAAGTATAAGATCCTCCGTCATTTTCGGAAGACCTTCCCGTCCCATGAAATGGGGTGTCAAAAACCTTCCTTGGAAATTTATCAAAAGGTTCTGAAGAGGATCAAACTGCGGCCCGCGGAAACAGTTTTTATCGATGATGTGGCGAAATTCGTCCGAGCCGCGCATCAAGTTGGCATGCATGCGGTCCGGTACCGCCATAAAAATCAACTCATCAAAGCCTTGCGCGAGCTCGGCGTCCAATTTTGATATCGGGGACCGTCCCCGCGGCTGGATCCCATGAACAATACCCTCAAAGTGACGTTGTTTTTCAGTCTCTTGGTGTTGCTGTTTATTTTTTTGGGGTGGATCACGAACGGCTCGCGCGGGATGTTCGTAGCCTTACTTTTTTCGGGAGCTGTAAGTTTTCTCCTTTATCGGTTTAGCGATCAACGGATCCTTGCCCTGTATCGAGCCGAGCTTCTTCCCGAGTCCGAAGCGCCCTGCATCCATGCGATGGTTCGCGACCTTTCATACAAATCCGGAATACCGATGCCTCGGATTTTTCTTATCCCCAGTGCTGCGCCCAATGCGTTTGCTACAGGGCGCGATCCGCAGCATGCGATTCTGGCCGTGACTCAAGGGATTCTAGAAATACTCGAACCAGAGGAACTCCAAGGTGTTTTTAGTCATGAATTGGCGCATATCCATCGCAGCGACTTGTTAATCTCATCCGTAGCTGCGATGGTGGCGGGCGCCCTTACCAGCCTGGTGGGTCTGGTGCGGTGGGTTTTCATGATCGGATCGGGCCGGAGTAATCAGCATAACGATAACCCGCTGGTATTACTTTTAATGGGGATTCTGATGCCGACTGCTGCAGCCGTCATCTGGTTCGCTGTTTCCCGTTCCCAGGAATACGCGGCCGATGAAATGGGCGGAACTTTGTGCAGGAACCCGCTTTATCTAGCGAAAGCACTTCAAAAATTGGAGTCCGGAATGAAAAGGGTTCGAATGCGGGATGTCCCCCCTGTGACGGCACATCTATTTATCGTCAACCCGCTTGTGGGCGAAGGGTTCGATAAGCTTTTTTCAACACATCCTCCGATTGAGGATCGGATCGCCCGGCTTGAAAGACAAGCAAGAAAGCAGGGGATATGATGATCGGGGCACCCTTGCTTATTGACGCGGTATCGTATTAAAGTTAGAAT